>JBEQBS010000041.1:0-14875 GCA_041639675.1 Rubritepida sp.
CATCTCGATGGTGGCCAGGTGCGACTTGATCGCCGGCACCGCCATGGTGCCGATGATGCGCTCGGCCTCCGTCGCGCCCGTGGCCTTCACCTGCGAGTGGATGCGCAGCAGGTCCTCGTGCCCGGCCTTCTGCATGGCCAGGAAGGCGCGGTCGAACTCCATCCCCTGGGCGGACTGCACGGTGGCCATCATCCGCGCCGTGTCGTCGCGCATCGAGACCTGGGAGGGCATGGCGATGCCGGCGAGCTGCATCGCCTCCATCGCCGCCATCTGCTCCTCGGCCTCCAGCGCGGCGAATTGCCGCACCATGGGGTTCTGCGCCCGCTGGGTGCCCAGCCGCGCCGAGTTGAGCGAGGCGGTGGAGGCGGTGATGGCCTGCATCCGCAGGTCGGCCGCGCCCTGGGCGCGGGCGATGGCGGGCATGAACAGGGCGGCGCCGGCGAGGGCGAAGCCGGCGGTGCGGCGATGGAGCATGGGAAACCTGCCTTGGAATGGTTGCGACACGCCCCGAACGGCGGCCACAACCCCTTGGTTTCCCTTGCCAAAATAGGTTGCGGTTGGCGGATTCACGCCGCCCTGCGGCGATCCGCCGTGGCTGGCTGCGGGCGGATTCGCGCCTTCGGGCGTTGCCGCCCTGCGGCGATCCGCCCTACTTCCCCGCCGCCGACTTGGCGATCGGCGCCACGAATTGCGGCTCCGTGTCCCAGGGGAACAGGATCCAGGTGTCCTGGCTCACCTCGGTGATGAAGGTGTCCACCAGCGGCTTGCCGGCGGGCTTGGCATAGACCGTGGCGAAATGCGCCTTGGGCAGCATGGCGCGCACCACGCGGGCGGTGGTGCCGGTGTCCACCAGGTCGTCCAGCAGCAGCCAGCCCTCGCCGTCGCCGGCCGCGGCCGGGGCCTTCACCACGCGCGGCTCGCCCTTCACCTCCTCGTCATAGGTGACGACGGAGACGGTCTCGATGATGCGGCTTTCCAGCTCCCGCGCCACGATGGCGGCGGGGATCAGCCCGCCGCGGGTGATGGCGACGACGCCCTTCCACGGGCCCTTCTCCATCAGCCGCCAGGCCAGGGCCTTGGCGTCGCGGTGCAGCTGGTCCCAGGCGACGGTGTAGTAGCGCGGCGGCATGTCAGTGCATCCTCGATCCATTGGGGACGGGCCGGTCGGGGCCGATCAGCACCACCGCGCCATCGGCATCGGCCAGGCCCAGCACCAGCACCTCGCTGGTGAAGGGGCCGATGCGGCGCGGGGCCAGGTTCACCACCGCCAGCACCTGCCGGCCGATCAGCCCTTCGGGGGCATAATGCGCAGTGACCTGGGCCGACGACGCCTTGACGCCGATGCCCTCGCCGAACGCCACCCACAGCTTGATGGCGGGCTTGCGCGCCTCGGGGAAGGGCTGGGCGTCCACCACCGTGCCGGCGCGGATATCCACCGCGGCGAAGGCTTCGATGGGGATGGGCTGGTCCATTGGCGGGCCGTAGCCAAAGCCTGCGCGCAAGGGAAGGGGGGTGGCGCATGCCGCGGCGCGCGCTAGAACATCGCCCGAACGTCCCAAGGAACCCCGCCATGCGCGATTTCCACGCCCCCGGCCGCTCCCCCGTCATCGCCGGGCGCGGCATGGCGGCCACCTCCATGCCCGCCGCCAGCCTCGCCGCCATCGAGGTGCTGAAGGCCGGCGGCAACGCGCTGGACGCCGCCATCGCCGCCGCCGCCCTGCTGGGCGTGATCGAGCCGCAGAGCACCGGCATCGGCGGCGACTGCTTCTGCCTCTACGCCCCCGCGGGCACCGGCAAGGTCATCGCCATGAACGGCTCCGGCCGCGCGCCGGGCGCGGCCACGCCGGAAAACCTGCGCGCCGCCGGGCTGACGGCGATGAAGGCGGACAGCGCCCATTCCGTCACCATCCCCGGCGCGGTGGGCGCCTGGGCCAAGCTGAACGCCGCCTATGGCCGCAAGCCGCTGGACTTCCTGCTGGTCCCGGCCGCCAAGGCGGCGGAGGAGGGCTTCTTCGTCCATGCCCGCGTCGCGCATGACTGGGAGGAGGCGGCGGACAAGCTGCGCGCCCACCCCGCCAGCGCCAAGCACTACCTGGTGGATGGCGAGGCGCCGCGCATGGGAAGCCGCATGGCCTTCCCGGCGCTGGCCCGCACGCTGCGCGCCATCGGCAAGGAAGGGCCGCGCGCCTTCTACGAGGGCGCGCGCGCGGCCTCCATGGTGCGCACGCTGAACGCGGCCGGCGGGCTGCACACGGAGGCCGACTTCGCCGCCGGCCTCGACGGGCCCGAGTTCGTGACGCCGATCCAGCGCCGCTTCCGCGGCCTGGACATCTTCGAATGCCCGCCCAACGGCACCGGCATCATCGCGCTGATGATGCTGGGCATGCTGGAGGGGTTCGGGGCGCCCGAGGGCGGTGCGATGGGCGCCGCGCGGCTGCACCGCCACATCGAGGCCGCCCGCCTGGGCTACCGCGACCGCGACGCCTTCGTGGCCGACCCCGCCCAGGTGGAGGTGCCGGTGGAGCACCTGCTGTCGGATTCCTACCTGCGCGGGCTGGCGGCCGGCATCGTGGATGGCCGCGCGCATGACCTGCCGCCGCCGGGCAAGACGCTGCTGCCGGTGCACGCCGACACGGTCTATCTCTGCGTGGTGGATGAGGAAGGGAATGCCTGCTCCTTCATCAACTCGCTGTTCGAAAGCTTCGGCTCGGGCATCCTCGACGAGGAATCGGGGGTGATGCTGCACAATCGCGGCTTCGGCTTCCGGCTGGAGGAGGGGCATCCGAACTGCATCGCCCCCAACAAGCGGCCGATGCACACCATCATCCCCGGCATGGCGATGAAGGACGGCCAGCCCCACATGCCCTTCGGCGTGATGGGCGGGCATTTCCAGCCGATGGGCCAGACGCTGCTGCTGACGAACATGCTGGATTTCGGCATGGACGTGCAGGCGGCGCTGGACGCCCCGCGCCTCTTCCCGCGCGAAGGGAAGATCCAGTGCGAGCGCGGCATCCCAGCGGATGTGGTGGCGCGGCTGAACGCCATGGGGCATGACTGCATCCCCTTCGCCAAGCCGCATGGCGGCGGCCAAGCCATCGTGATTGACCGCGCGCGCGGTGCCCTGATCGGCGGCAGCGACCCGCGCAAGGATGGCTGCGCGCTCGGCTACTAGCCGAGCGCTGTTTTCGTGCCCTCAGGCGCCGGGCGCGCGCATCCGCGCGCTTGGCTGCGCGCCGCCGCTGGTGCGCTGGCTGCACGGGCGGTCTGGGCGCGGCGGCTGCCTTGCAGCCGCATCCTCGCTGGGCGGGCCGGTCTTGACTGGTGCCGCGCGCTGCCCGGCACCATGCTGCACCGGCAGCCGGGACCGCGGTGTCGCTTCGCGGCCGTGTGTTCCGCTCTGGCAGCGGAAACGTGGCGGGGCAGCTGCGCATCCCCCCGGCGGCACCTTCCCGAACCCTCCCGCCCGGTCCACCCTGCGCGGCGAGGAGAGCCAAGCCCATGACCGAGCCCTGTGACCTTCCCGCCGTCGAGGCGCGCCGCCTGATCGGCCAGAAGCGCCTGTCGCCGACCGAATTGCTGGAATCCTGCCTGGCGCGCATCGCCGCGGTGAATCCGGCGGTGAATGCGATGGTCGCGATGGATGAGGGCGCCGCCCGCGCCACCGCGAAGCAGGTGGAAGCCGCGCTGGCCAGGGGCGAGGCGCTGGGCGCCCTGGCCGGCCTGCCGCTGGGCATCAAGGACCTGGAGGAGACGAAGGGCCTGCGCACCACCTGGGGCAGCCCGATCTTCAAGGATCACGTGCCCGAGCGCGACGAGGCCATGGTCGCCAACCTCCGCAAGGCCGGCGGCGTGGTGCTGGGCAAGACCAACGTGCCCGAGTTCGGCCTGGGCGCGAACAGCCGCAACGCGGTGTATGGCGCCACCGGCAATGCCTTCGACAACACCCGCAACGCCGCCGGTTCCTCGGGCGGCTCGGCCGTGGCGCTGGCCACGGGGATGGTGCCGCTGGCCACCGGCAGCGACACCGGCGGCTCGCTCCGCAACCCGGCGGCGCATAACGGCATCGTCGGCTACCGGCCCTCGCCCGGCCTGGTGCCCAGCGAGCGGCGCGGCCATGGCTGGTCCCCCCTGCCGGTGCTGGGGCCGATGGCGCGCAACGTGCCGGACCTGTGCCTGATGCTCTCCGCCATGGCGGATGACGACGCGCAGGACCCGCTGGCCTATACGCTGCATGCCCGCCCGGTGCGCGGGGAGCCGGCGCTGTTCCACCCGCCGCGCCGCATTGACCTTTCCACCCTGCGCCTGGCCTTCACCGAGGATTTCGGCCAGGCGCTGGTGGAGCAGGCGGTGCGCCGCAAGTTCCGCGTGGCGGTGGAGGCCATCAGCCGCCACGTCGCCCGCGCCGAGGACGCGACGCCCGATGTCACCGGCGGCGACGAGGCCTTCGAGGTGCTGCGCTCCGTCATGGTCATCGCCAGCCATGGCGAGCGGGTGAAGCAGCACCCGGAGCTGTGCGGGCCCAACATGCACGCGAATGTCGAGGAAGGGCTGCGCTACTCCGCCGCCGACGTGGCGCGGGCCAGCACGGCGCAGACGCGCATCTACCGCGGCTTCCAGGGCTTCTTCGCGCGGCACGACGTGCTGGTGACGCCGGCCATCACCTGCTCGCCCCGGCCGTGGCGGGAGCTGTATCCGGAGGCGATAGACGGCCAGCCCGTGCGATCCTACTTCCACTGGCTGGCGCTGGCCTACTACGTGACGCTGACCGGCCACCCGGCCATCAGCCTGCCGGTGGGGCTGGACGAGCACGGAATGCCCTTCGGCCTGCAGATCGTCGGGCCCCGCGGCGGCGACGCCTTCCTGCTGGGCGTGGCGGCCGCCATCGAGGAAGCCCTGGCCGGCGACGCCGCGACGGCGCGGCCGGTGCCGGATGTGGCGGCGCTGGCCAAGGCGCCGCCGATCAGCGGGATGGAAGGGTTCCTGGGCTTCGGCTGAGCGCTTCGCGCTCAGCTGGCTTGTTCGTGCCCTCGGCGCCATCGCCGGCGGCGATGGCCACCCCGGGCGCCCGCTGCGCGGGCCTGGCGGGCGGCGGCTCGGCTCCTCGCCTTCGCGTCCGCCGTGCGTGCCGACGGTCCTGCCGGGCCATGCCGCATGGCGCTGCTGGCATTCGCGCGCGCGCCGAAGGCCTGGGTGCGCTGAGACGCGCCGATGGTATCCCACCGGCGCGCGGGGTGGCGCCTACCAGCCGCGGTGGCCCCAGCCGCCATGGCCCCAGTGCGGGCGCGGGGCCGGGCGGTAGGCATAGACGGGCCGCCCCCAGCCGCCACCGCCCCAGCCAGGGCCGTAGGAATAGGTGCGGTAGCGCGGCTGGCTGGCCGCGGCGATGCCGATGCCGGCGGCGGCGCCGATGCCGGCGCCCAGCAGGCCGGTCGCCAGCGGGTCCACCCGGCCATAGGGGTCGGTGCAGGCGCCCAGGCCGAGCAGGGCGATGAGGGGAAGGGCGAGGAGCTTGCGCATTGGGGGGAACCTCCTGATGCACGGAAGATGGGGGCTGGCGGTGGCCGGCGCGCGCCAGGATCAAGGTGATTTCGTGCCGATCATGGCGAAGCGGTGGCGACGCCCACCTGCGCGCACATCGGCAGCAGCGGGCAGGCGGGGCAGCGCGGGCGCGGGCCGGTGCAGGTCTGCTTGCCGAAGGGCACCAGGCGCTCGTTGATCTCGACGCGGAAGCGTTCCGGCAGGATGCGCTCCAGCGCCGCCTGGGTCTTCTCCGGCGTCGGGGTGGCGACCACGCCCCAGCGGTTCGTGATGCGGTGGACGTGGATGTCCACGGCGATGAGCGGCCGCCCCAGCGCCACGCCGAGCGCCAGGGCCGCGATCTTCGGGCCGACGCCGCGGAAGGCGGTCAGCCCTTCCGGCGTGTCGGGGGTGATGCCGGCGTGCTCGTCGCGGATGGCGCGGGCGATGGCCAGCAGGTCCCGTGCCTTGGGCTCGGGGAAGGTGGCGCCGTGCAGCAGGCGGATGAGCGTCGGCTCGTCCAGCGCGGCCAGCGCCGCCGGGGTGCGCGCGGCGGCGAAGAGGCGCAGGGAGACGGGGATGGTCGTCTCGTCGCGGGTGCGGGCGGAGATGAGGGCGGCGACGAGCTGCTCGAAGAGGGAGGCGTGGCCGCGGTCGCGCAGCGCGAACATCGCCGCCGGCGGCACGCCGGCCAGGTGGGCGCGCAGGCGGCGGAAGGCCTCGTCCCAGTCGAAGGGGATGGTGGTCGGCATGGGCGGCGAACGTGCACCGCAGGCATGGGCTGCACGGGGGCCAAGCGCACCCGCACCGCCCGAGGCGCAAGGGCGCAGCCAAGCGCCGGCCAGCCAGCGCGATCCTTCCGGTACGAGGTGCCCCCTATCGCCGGCCCGCCGCGGTTCGGCCGCAAGGCCAAGCGCACCCACGCCCCCCGAGGCGCAATGGCGCAGCCAAGCGCCGGCCAACCAGCGCGATCCGTCCAGGACAAGCCACCCGATCGCCGGCCCGCCGCGGTTCGGCTGCAAGGCCAAGCGCGCCCCCGCCCCCCCGAGGCGCAACGGCGCAGCCAAGCGCCGGCCAGCCAGCGCCCCCACCCAGAACCAACACCGCGCACGGAGGATGCGCGCGCACGGCGCGCGCCGCGCCCCTTCAGGGGCGCGAAGCCAAGGCCGCGGATGCGGCCGCCCGGCGTAGCACGCGGCCCCAGGCCGCGTGCGATGAGGGCATGAAAATCAGACGTTCAATGCGTTCTCCCGCCTTCAGCGGGAGAACGCATTGAACGTCTGGATGGTGTAGGTGTCCTTCACGCCGGGCACGGCCTGGATGCGCTCGACCACGAACAGGCCGATATCCTGGTCGGCGCCCAGGTAGAACTTCCCCAGCAGGTCGTACTGGCCCGAGGTGGAGTGCATCTCGGACAGCTCCTCGATGCCGTCCGCCATCTCGCGGGCCACGCGGTAGGCCTGGCCCATCTCGCACTTGATCTGGACGAAGATCGCTTTCATGCCCGGCAGCCTCGCATGGCGCGCTCAATCCTTGAAGGGGTCGAACTCGTCCGCCCCGGCCATCGCCACCGCGAAGGGCCGCAGCGTGTGGCGGATGGCCACCGTGCCGGCATGGGCGGCCAGCACCTCGGGCAGGCGGCGATAGGCCATGGGGCTCTCGTCCAGCCCGCCGCCCGCCAGCACCACGCCGCGTTCGGCCAGCCAGTCGTCCATCTGCGCGCGGGTGAAGCGGCGGATGGCGTCCTTTCGGCCATGCACGCGGCCCGCGCCATGCACCGTGCTGAACAGCGCCGCGCGCGAGGCCGCGGAATCCACCCCTTCCAGGATCACCGCATCATCGCCCATCGAGCCGCCGACGAAGCCGCGCTGGCCGGGGAAGGCCGGCGTGGCGCCCTTGCGCACCACCCACAGGCTGCGCCCGCCATGCTCCTCCTTCCAGGCGTAGTTGTGGTGGTTGTGCACGCTGTCCGTCACCGCGCCGCCGATGATGCGGCGCACGCGCTCCACCACCCATTCGCGGCCAGCCTGGGCGTAGCGCCCGGCGAGTTCCATGGCGGCGATGTAGGCGCGGCCCAGCTCGGAATCCTCGGGCACCACGGCGGGCGGGACGTGGATGCCCTCGCGCCCGCCCGCCTTCTCCAGGTAGCGCGTGGCCGCCGTGTGCCCCAGCCCGCGCGAGCCGAAATGCACGCCGATCCAGGTCCAGCCCTCCTCGTCGCCGAACAGGTCCACGTAGTGGTTGCCCGAGCCGACGGTGCCGAGCTGCGCCGCCGCCTTCTGCCGGTAATCCTCCATGCCGGAGGCCGCCCAGGCGTCGTCATCCTCCAGCAGCGGGTGCTCCACGCGCTCGGCATTGGCGCGGCCGACGCCGAAGGAGACGGCGCGGCGGATGTCCCCCAGCAGCTCCGCCGCGCGCGGGCGCAGCGCATCGGCCGGCACGTCCAGCCGCACCGCCATGTTGCCGCAGCCGATGTCGAAGCCCACGCCGGAGATGCTCACCTGGCGCTCATAGGCGATGACGCCGCCCACCGGCTGGGCGTAGCCCAGGTGGCCATCGGCGCAGAGCACGCCGGCCGTCACGCGCCCCACCGCCATGCAGTTGCGCATCTGCATCACCGCGCCTTCGTCATGCGTGCCGAAGACGCGCAGCGGCGCATCGGCCTCGGGCGTGCCGATGCTGTCGGCGAGTTCCTGCGCCTGGCGGCGGGCGCGCTCGGCCCGGGCGGCGTCGCGGAAGGTGGTCCAGGCCGGCATGGTGCGGCCCTTCTCGTTGCCCGGCATGGGCACGCGGGCATCCGGGTCGGCGCCGGCGGCGGCGGCGAGTTCGCGGGACAGGGCCTCCAGGGCATCGGGCTTGCGCATGGTGCCGCGATAAGGCGCCTTCATGGATGAAGGAAGCGTGACGATCGCTCCTGCGACCGCTCCTGACGCACCCTGCCCATCGCCTGGGCAGCGCCCTGCGTGGCGGCATGACGCGGCCCCCCACGCGGCGCTTGCGGCGCGCCCCGCCTTGCCGCCAGATGACGCGATGGAGAGCGACGACCGCGGCGGCCCCGCCCAACCCCTGCTGGCGCTGGACGGGCTGGTGAAGCACTTCCCGCTCAAGGGCGGGCTGCTGGGCCGCACCCAGGCCGTGGTGCGCGCGGTGGACGGCGTGGGCTTCGAGGTCCGCAAGGGCGAGACGCTGGGCATCGTCGGCGAATCCGGCTGCGGCAAGTCCACCACGGCGCGGCTGCTCATGCGCCTCATGGCGCCCGATGCCGGCTCCATGGTCTTCGACGGCGAGGCGGTGGGCGAGGGCGCGGTGGGCCTGCCCCTGCGCGACTACCGCCGCCAGGTGCAGATGGTCTTCCAGGACAGCTACGCGAGCCTGAACCCCCGCCTGCCGATCGAGGACAGCATCGCCTTCGCGCCGAAGGTGCACGGCCTGCCGGATGCCGAGGCGCGCACCCGTGCGCGGGAGATGCTGGCCGCCGTGGGCCTCGCCCCGGCCAGCTTCGCGCACCGCTACCCGCATGAGCTGTCGGGCGGGCAGCGGCAGCGGGTGAACATCGCGCGCGCGCTGGCGCTGCGCCCGCGGCTGGTGATCCTGGACGAACCCGTTTCCGCGCTGGACAAGAGCGTGGAGGCCCAGGTGCTCAACCTCCTGGTGGATTTGAAGGCGGAATTCGGCCTCACCTACGTCTTCATCAGCCACGACCTGAACGTGGTGCAGTACATCAGCGACCGCGTGCTGGTGATGTACCTGGGCGAGGTGGCGGAGATCGGCCCGGTGGACGCCATCTACGCCAACCCCACCCATCCCTACACCGCGGCATTGCTGGACAGCCGCCCCTCCATGGACCCCGCGCGTCGCCGCACGAAGCCGCCGCTGACGGGCGACCCGCCCAACCCGGTCAACCCGCCCTCCGGCTGCCGCTTCCGCACCCGCTGCCCGCATGCCGAGGCGGTCTGCGCCGCGCGCAAGCCCATCATGGCGCCCGTCGGCGACGGCCATGCCGCGGCCTGCCACATGGCCGACCCGGGGTCGGGCCACAGCCTCGCCGGGAGGATAGCGGCATGAGCCTCGTTGCCCTGAAGGACCTGCACGTCACCTTCCGCACGCGCGACCGCACGGTGCATGCGGTGAACGGCGTGGACCTCTCGCTGGCGGCCGGCGAGACGCTGTGCATCCTGGGCGAATCCGGCTCCGGCAAGTCGGTCACGCTGCGGGCGCTGATGAAGCTGCTGCCCCGCTTCGCCGAGGTGCGCGGCGGCATCCAGGTGGCGGGCCAGGACGTGGCGGCGATGACGGAATCGCAGCTGACGGATTTCCGCGGCCGCGAGGTGGCGATGATCTTCCAGGAGCCGATGACGGCGATGGACCCGGTCTTCACCATCGGCCGGCAGATCAGCGAGACGGTGCGCCGGCACGAGAAGGTGTCGCAATCCGCCGCCAATGCCCGCGCGCTGGAACTCCTCGAACTCGTGCAGATCCCCTCGGCGAAGCGCCGCCTCGCCGCCTACCCGCATGAGCTGTCCGGCGGGCTGCGCCAGCGCGCGATGATCGCCGTGGCGCTGGCCTGCCGCCCGAAGCTGCTGCTGGCGGACGAGCCGACCACGGCGCTGGACGCCACGGTGCAGATCCAGGTGCTGCTGCTGCTGCGCGACCTCCAGCGCCAGATGGGCATGGGCGTGATCTTCGTGACCCACGACCTCGGCGTGGCGGGCGAGATCGCCGACCGCGTGGCCGTGATGTACGCCGGCAAGGTGGTGGAGGAGGGGCCGGTGGCGGGGCTGATGCGCGGCCCGCTGCACCCCTATGCCCAGGGGCTGCTGGGCGCCACGGTGCATGCCGGCATGCGCGGCCAGCGCCTCACCACCATTCCGGGCGCGCCGCCGGCGCTTGATGTCGCGCCCGTGGCCTGCGCCTTCGCGCCCCGGTGCGACCGCACGCACGACGCCTGCCTGCGCGGCGTGCCGGCGATGCGCAGCCCGGAGCCCGGCCGTCAGGCGCGCTGCGTGCTGGTCGCGGAGGCGGTGCCCGCCGCGGCATAGGCCGCGCATTGCGCCGCCGCCTCGCCGATCGTCGTCACCAGCGCGCCGGCCGCGCCATCCTCGCGCAGCGCCGCCAGCATCGGGCTGTCGGGCGCGGCGTGCCAGACGCCGACCACCACGCGGGCCGCCGGCAGGTGCCGCGCCAGCCGGCGCAGCGCCGTGCGCACCCCGGCCACCGAATTCCCCTCCTCCAGCACGCTCAGGCAGACCAGCCGCACCCGGCCGGCGTCCAGCGCGCCGATGCTGCTGGCATCCAGCGCCCCCGGGCCGGTCGCGGCGGCGCCCAGGCCATCGCGCCGCAACGCCAGGGCGGCCAGCCGCGCGGCCTCGGCATCCAGCGGCCCCCGCGCCGGGATGCACAGCAGCGCGCCCTCGGCGCCCCAGCCATCGGCGCGGGGGGTGGCCTCGGTGGTCTCGGCCAGATCGTCCAGCAGGGTGGCCGTGCTGGCGCGGATGGCGTCCAGCCGCTCGGCCTCCAGCGCCTCGCGGCTCCAGTCGGCCGCGGCCAGCGCCAGGCCGCGCAGGGCCACGGCATCGGCATAGGCGGGCAGGGCCGCGCCTTCCGACAAGGTGGCGCGCGCCTGGGCCACCAGCCCGTCGGCGTCGCCCTCCATGGCGCGCTGGTAGAAGGTTTCCTCCGGCAGCAGGGGCGGGCGGTCGCCCAGCAGCACGTCGAGGAATTCCAGCTGCGGGACGTGGCGCCCCAGCACGACGAGGCCCACCGTCAGCGGCGTGGCGATCAGCAGGCCGATCGGCCCCCACAGCATCGTCCAGAACGACGCGGACAGGATGACGGACAGCGGCGACAGTCCGGTCCGCCGGCCGAAGACCAGCGGCTCCACCACCTGCCCCATCAGCAGTTCCCCCACCATGATGAGGGCGAAGACCATCGCCGCCAGCTCCCACCCCGGCGCGGCGGCCAGCGCCAGCAGCGTGGGCGGGAGGACGGCGATGGGCGTGCCGATGAAGGGCACGAAGCGCATCAGCCCCACTAGGCTGCCCCACAGCAGGGGCGAGGGCAGCCCCAGCGCCCAGAGGCCCAGCGCCACCGCCGCGCCGAAGCCGCCGGCCAGCATCACCTGCGCCAGGAACAGGCGCGACAGCCGCTCCGCCGCGTCGTCCATCGCCGCCATGGTGCGTGGCAGGTCCCGCGCGCCGGCCAGCCGGATGGCGCGGTCGCGCAGGTCGGCGCGGAACAGCAGGATGAACAGGGTGAACAGCCCAGCCAGGGCGGCGGTGGCCAGCGGGTGCAGCACCGGCCCGGCGATGGCCGCCGCCAGCGCCAGCGGCGAAAGGGCGGCGGCGGGGGCAGGGGCGCCGGCGGCGGGCGCCTCGCCCGTCACCAGGGCCTGCGCCTGGCGCAGCAGGTCGCCCAGGCCGGACAGGGCGCCGAACTTCTCGCGCAGGGTGGCGGCCAGGCGGGGCAGCTCGGCGGCCAGGGCGGCGGCCTGCACGCCCATGGCCCAGCCGATGCCCAGCAGCAGCAGGAAGGCCAGCAGCGCCGCCAGCACCACCGCCAGCCCCCAGGGCAGGCCGCCACGGCGCAGGGCGCGGGCCAGCGGCGCCAGCACGAAGGCCAGCAGCGCGCCCACCGTCAGCGGCACCAGCACCTCCTTCGCCACGTAGAGCGTCGTCACCACCACGCAGGCGATGAACAGCGTGGCCGCGGTGCGGAGCGGATCGGCGGCGGGGCGGAGGGGAGGGAGCATCAACCCTACAACCATCGGCCCCCGGCGTGGTTGAGGCTGCGATGCCCGCCACGCCCGCCCGCCCCACCATCCTGCCCCCCATCCTCGCCACGCTGCTGGTGCTGCTGGCGCTCGGCGCCGGCGTGCTGGCCTGGCGCGCGGGCGAGGCGAGCCGCGAGGCCGAGGCCGCGGGCTCGCGCTTCGCCCTGGCCCTGGCCGATGCCCTGTCCTCCCTGAAGGATGTGGAGACGGGGCAGCGCGGCTTCCTGCTCTCGGGCGTCGAGGACTACCTGGAGCCGACGCAGGAGGGGGTGGCGGCGCTGGAGCGCGACCTGCCCCGCCTGCCGGCGCTGCGCCAGGCCGCCGGCCTGCCGGTGGAGGACCCGCTGCCGGCGATGATGCGCCGCCGCGTGGTGCTGTCCATGGAGGCGGTGGCCCGCCAGCGCGCGGGCGACGAGGCCGGCATGCGGGCGATGATCGCCGCCGGCGAGGGCAAGCAGGTGATGGACGCCATCCGCGACGAGGCCGGGCGGCAATCGGCGGCGGCGCGCGCCATCGCGGCGCAGGCCGGGGAGGCGGCGCGCGACCGCGCCCTGTGGCTGGCCGTGCTCTCCCTGGGCGCGGCCATCGCCGGCGTGCTGGTGCTGGGGCTGCATGCCCGCGCCCGGCGCGAGGCCGAGCGCGCGGCGAATGCCCTGCTGGACAGCGTGATGGCCAGCGCCCCCTTCGGCCTGGGCTTCCTGGACCGCTCCCTGCGCATCAGCGGCGGCAACCGTGCCTTGCGCGAGATCGGCCGCGCCGCCACGGGGCAGGACCTGTCCGCCGCCCCGCTGCCGGAGGCGCTGCGCGAGGCGGTGCAGCCCCGCCTGCACGACGTGCTGCGCGGCGTGCCGGCGAGCGACGCGGAACTCGCCCTGTCCGGCGGCCAGCACCTGCGCCTGGCGCTCTTCCCGCTGCGCGGCGGCCGCAAGGAAGGCGCCGGGCTGGTGCTGGAGGACATCACGCGGCGCAAGAACGCCGAGGCGCGGCTGCGCCGCTCCGAGGCGCGCTTCCGCACCCTGGCGGAGGCGATGCCGCAGCTGGCCTTCACCGCCGCCCCCGATGGCGCGCTCACCTGGGCCAACATGCGCTGGACCGGCTTCGCCGGCCTGCCGCCCGAGCAGCTGTCCGGCCATGGCTGGCGCGCCCTGCTGGACCCCGCGCACCGCGCGGCGGTGGAGGCGCGCCTGTCCGCCGCCTTCGCCGCCGGCGTGGCCTGGGAGGACGAGTTCGCCCTGCGCGGCGCCGGCGGTTCCATGGCCTGGTTCCTGTGCCGCGCCGTGCCCCTGCATGACGACGCCGAGGAGGGCGGAGCGCTGTCCGCCTGGTTCGGCACGCTGACCGAGGTGACGGAGCTGCGCGAGGCGCGCGAGGCGGCGGAGGAGGCGAACCGCGCCAAGTCCACCTTCATCGCCAACATGTCCCATGAGCTGCGCACGCCGCTTTCCGCCGTGATCGGCTATTCCGAGATGCTGGAGGAAGAGGCCGGGGACCTCGCGGGCGGCGAGGCGCTGACGGAGGACCTGCGCAAGATCGGCGCCAATGCCCGCCACCTGCTGAGCCTCATCAACGACGTGCTGGACCTGTCCAAGATCGAGGCCGGGCGGATGGAATTGCAGGCGGAGGATTTCGACCCCCGCCGGCTGATGGAGGACGCCACCGCCACCGTGCAGGCGCTGCTGCGCAAGAAGGGCAACCACCTGGCGCTGGAGCTGCCGGACACGCTGGGCCCGATGCATTCCGACCCCGTGAAGCTGCGCCAGTGCCTCATCAACCTGCTCAGCAACGCCTCCAAGTTCACCGAGGACGGCACGGTGACGCTTTCCGCGCGCGAGGAGCTGGATGCCGGCCGCCGCTGGATGGTCTTCCGCGTCACCGACACCGGCATCGGCATGACGCAGGAGCAGCTGGGGCGGCTGTTCCGGCGCTTCTCCCAGGCCGACAGCTCCACCACGCGGCGCTTCGGCGGCACCGGGCTGGGGCTGGCCATCACCAAGGCCATCACCGACCTGCTGGGCGGCGCCATCGAGGTGGAAAGCACGCCGGGCCAGGGCACCGCCTTCACCATCCGCCTGCCGGCCGACCTGCGCGAGCACGCGGTGCCGGCGGAGGCCGGCGCGGCCGAGGTGCCCGCCGGCGCCGGGCTGGTGCTGGTGGTGGATGACGACCCGGCCTCGCGCGACCTGCTCTCGCGCTTCGTGCTGCGGGAGGGCTTCGCGGTACGCTGCGCCACGGATGGCGAGGAAGGGCTGCGCCTGGCGCGCGAGCTGCGCCCCACCGCCATCCTGCTGGACGTGATGATGCCGCGCATGGATGGCTGGGGCGTGCTGACCGCGCTGAAGGCCGACGAGGCGCTGGCCGCCATCCCCGTGGTGATGGTCAGCATCGTGCAGGAGAAGGCGCTGGCCGTCTCGCTGGGCGCGGCGGACTACCTCACCAAGCCGGTGCAATGGGCGCGGCTGAAGCATGTGCTGGAACGCTGGCGCGCGCCGGGCGCCGCGCTGATCGTCGAGGCCGACGCCGCGGCGCGCGCCGAGCTGCGCGGGGCGCTGGAGGGCGCCGGCTGGGCGGCGGAGGAAACGGCCGGCGAGG
>JBEQBS010000042.1:0-14869 GCA_041639675.1 Rubritepida sp.
ATCGACGGCGACGGACTCGAGCGACCGTTCACCGTCGAAGGCGGCGTGGTTACGCGCTGGTGACCGCTCGGCCGAGCTGGTGCTCGCGGCGGTCCACAGCCGTCGCAAAGCGAGCCAAGTGCCGCACTCGCACGGCCACGCGGGATGCCTTCGACAACCTCGTCACCGAGGCCATCGCCGAGCAGGTGGACTTCATGGTCATCGCCGGCGACCTGTACGACGGCAGCTGGAAGGACTTCAACACCGGCATCCACTTCGCTGGCCAGATGGGGCGGCTGCACGCGGCCGGCATGGGCACGGACTACCTGGCGCTGGTGGATGGCGCGACGCTGGAGCCGCTGGCGGCGGTGCCCGGCGTCCGATCGCCCACCGGCGAAGCCGGGGGGCGTGAAGCGGCCGCCCAGCCAGCCACCGCCCGGCTGCTGGCCGCGATGCGCCTGGGCAGCGTGCGGCTTCTGGACAACTGGCCCGTCGCCTGAGGGCGACCCGCCGCGACGAAACGCCGCGGGGGTGGGCCGGCTTCGCGCTCAGCGCGACGGGACGGGCGGGTCCTGGCTGTAGTCGTAGAAGCCCTTGCCGGCCTTGCGGCCGAACCAGCCGGCCTCGACATACTTCACCAGCAGCGGGCAGGGGCGGTACTTGCTGTCGCTCAGCCCGTCATACAGCACCTGCATGATGGACAGGCAGGTATCCAGGCCGATGAAATCCGCCAGCTCCAGCGGGCCCATCGGGTGGTTGGCGCCCAGCTTCATGGCGGTGTCAATCGAGCGGATGTCGCCCACGCCCTCATAGAGCGCGTACACCGCCTCGTTGATCATCGGCACCAGGATGCGGTTGACGATGAAAGCCGGGAAGTCCTCGGCCACCGCCGTCTGCTTGCCCAGCTTCTTGGCCAGCGCGTCCACCGCCTGGAAGGTGGGCTCGTCGGTGGCGATGCCGCGGATGATCTCCACCAGCTTCATCACCGGCACCGGGTTCATGAAGTGCATCCCGATGAACTTCCCGGGCCGGTCCGTGCCCGCGCCCAGGCGGGTGATCGAGATGGAGGAGGTGTTGGAGGCCAGCATGGCCGAGGGCTTGAGGTGCGGGCAGAGCGCCTTGAACACCTCGCGCTTCACCGCTTCCTTCTCGGTGGCGGCCTCCACCACGAAGTCCGCCTGGCCCAGGCTGGCGTAGTCGGTGCTGGTGGTGATGCGCGCCAGCGCGGCGTCGCGCTCCTCGGCCGAGATCAGCTTGCGGCCGATCTGGCGCTCCATGTTCTTGGCGATGGTGCCCAGCGCCTTGTCGAGCGCCGCGGGGTTGATGTCCACCATCGCCACCGGCAGACCGGCCAGCGAGGCGACATGGGCGATGCCATTGCCCATCTGCCCGGCGCCGACGATGCCGAGTGACGTGATCTCGGGCACCTGGACCACGCCTTCGGGCGTGGGCGCGACGCGGATGCTCACTTCGCCAGCTCGGCTTCGAGCTCCGGGATCACCTTGAACAGGTCGCCCACCAGGCCGTAATCGGCCACCTGGAAGATCGGCGCCTCCTCGTCCTTGTTGATGGCGACGATCACCTTGCTGTCCTTCATCCCGGCCAGGTGCTGGATGGCGCCCGAGATGCCGATGGCGATGTAGAGCTCCGGCGCCACGATCTTGCCGGTCTGGCCCACCTGATGGTCATTGGGGGCATAGCCCGCATCCACCGCAGCGCGGCTGGCGCCGACGGCCGCGCCCAGCTTGTCGGCGATGCCCTCGATCAGGTGGAAGTTCTCGGCCGAGCCCATGGCGCGGCCGCCGGAGACGACGACGCGCGCCGCCGTCAGCTCGGGCCGCTCGCTCTTCTGCACCTCGGCACCGACGAAGGCGGACTTCGCCTCGCCCGCCACGGCGGCGATGGACTCGACCGGGGCGGAACCGCCGGTCGCGGCCACGGGGTCGAAGGAGGCGGCGCGGACCGTCAGCACCTTCTTCGCATCGCTGCTCTTCACCGTCGCCAGCGCGTTGCCGGCATAGATGGGGCGCACGAAGGTGTCGGCATCCACCACGCCCGCCACGTCGCTGATGGGCTGCACGTCCAGCAGGGCGGCCACGCGCGGCATCACGTTCTTGCCGGCGGCCGAGGCCGGGGCCAGCAGGTGGGAGTAGCCGGGCGCCAGGGAGACCAGCAGCGCCGCCACCGGCTCGGCCAGGCGGTGGGCGAGCGCCGCGTCCTCGGCCAGCAGCACCTTGGCCACGCCGGGCAGCGCGGCGGCGGAGGCGGCGGCGGCAGCGGCGCCCTCGCCCAGCAGCAGCAGGTGGATCTCGCCCAGGGAGGCCGCCGCCGCGACGGCGGAGCGCGTGGGCTGGGAGACGGCCGAACCGTCGTGGTCGGCGAGGATGAGGACGGCCATGCTCAGATCACCTTCGCTTCGTTGCGCAGCTTCGCCACCAGCTCCTGCACGGAACCGACCTTGGCGCCGGCCTGGCGCTTCGCCGGCTCCTCCACCCGCAGCACCGTCAGGCGCGGGGCGGGGTCCACGCCGAGGTCGGCGGGCTTCACCGTCTCGATCGGCTTCTTGCGCGCCTTCATGATGTTGGGCAGCGAGGCGTAGCGCGGCTCGTTCAGGCGCAAATCGGCGGTGACGATGGCCGGCAGGGCCAGGCGCACCGTCTCCAGGCCGCCGTCCACCTCGCGCGTCACCAGCGCCTCGTCGCCGCTGACCTCCACCTTGGAGGCGAAGGTGCCCTGCGGCCAGCCCAGCAGGGCGGCCAGCATCTGGCCCGTGGCGTTCATGTCGTCGTCAATCGCCTGCTTGCCGAGGATGACCAGGGCGGGGCCTTCCTTCTCCACGATGGCCTTGAGGATCTTGGCCACCGCGATCGGCTCCAGCACGCCGTCGTGCTCGACCAGGATGCCGCGGTCGGCGCCCATGGCCAGCGCGGTGCGGATCTGCTCCTGCGCCGCGGCGGGGCCGGCGGAGACGGCGATGATCTCGCTCGCCACGCCCTTCTCCTTCAGGCGCACCGCTTCCTCGACGGCGATCTCGTCGAAGGGGTTCATGGACATCTTCACGTTCGCCGTCTCGACGCCCGTGTTGTCCGCCTTCACCCGCACCTTGACGTTGTAGTCTACCACCCGCTTCACGGGGACGAGGAGCTTCATGGAGCCGTTCCGCCTGTCTGACTGACAAATTGTGCAGCGCGGAACCTACCGGTTGCCCCCTCAGTGGGCAAGCGCCGGGCGGCGCAGGCGCTTCACGCCCAGCACCAGGGCCGTCACCACCCCGCCCGCCAGCAGCCCCAGCACGCCCGAGCCCGCGGCCACCACCAGCCAGCCCAGGAGGCCGCCGCCCGCCGCCGCGGCCCAGCCTTCCAGCAGGTGCTCCGGCCCCGCCAGCCCGTATTCCGCCAGCCCGTGCAGCAGGATGCCGCCGCCGACCCAGACCATGGCCGCCGTGCCCACCACGGACAGCGCCTTGAACACCCCCGGCATGGCCTTCACCAGCCCGCGCCCCAGCGGCGCCGCCGGCCCGCCGCGCGCCGCCAGCGCCACCCCGGCGTCATCCGCCTTCACCAGCAGCGCCACGGCGCCATAGACCGCGACCGTGATGCCCACGCCCACCGCCAGCAGCACGGCGGCCTGCATCCAGAACCCGGCCTCCGGCACGGTGGCGAGGGCGATGGCCATGATCTCCGCGCTCAGGATGAAGTCGGTGCGGATGGCCTGGCTGATCTTGGCCTGCTCGATGGCCGCGGGGTCGCCGGACAGCTCCTCGGCGGGGCCGTGCTTGGCGACGAGGCCCAGCGCCTCCAGCGCCTTCTCCGTGCCCTCGAAGGCGAGGTAGAGGCCGCCGGCCATCAGCAGCGGCGTCACCGCCCAGGGCGCGAAGGCCGAAAGCGCCAGCGCCGCCGGCAGCAGGATCAGCAGCTTGTTCTTCAGGCTGCCCAGGGCGATGCGCCAGATGATCGGCAGCTCCCGCGCCGGTTCCAGCCCCACCACGTAGCGCGGCGTCACCGCCGCGTCGTCAATCACCACGCCGGCGGCCTTGGCGCCGGCCTTGGCGGCCTGGGCCGCCACGTCATCCAGCGAGGCCGCCGCCAGCTTGGCGATGGCGGCGACGTCATCCAGCAGGGCGAGCAATCCGGTGGCCATGCGCGTCCTAACCCCCTTCGCCGCGCAAGGTTTGCGCCCCTGTCGGGCAGAGGTCCAGCACGGCGCATCCCGCGCAGCGCGGGCGGTGGAAGTGGCAGGTCCGCTGCCCGTGCCGCATGAAGACCTGGTGGTCGTCATAGACCATCTGCGCGTCCCATTCCGCCGGCAGCAGCGCCTCCAGCACGCGATGCGCCGGGCCGACCGCGAGGTTGGCCGGGATGATGCCCAGGCGCTGCGCCACCCGGTGGTGGTGGCTGTCCACCGGCAAGGCGCGCCCGCGCAGGGCCGAGAAGGAGAGCACGGCGGCGGCCGTCTTCGGCCCCACCCCGGGCAGGGCCAGCAGCCAGGCGCGGGCGGCCTCGGTGTCCATCGCCTCCAGCTGGGACAGGTCCAGCGCGCCGCGCGCGGCGGTGATGGCGCGGAGCGTCCGTTGCAGGGCGGGCGCCTTGGCCTCGGGCCAGGTGCAGGGGCTCACGGCGTCCTGCACCTCCGCCGTGGGGGCGTCGCGCACCGCCGCCCAGTCGGGGAAGCGCTCGCGCAGGTTCAGGAAGGCGCGGCGGCTGTCGGCGTTGCGGGTGCGGTGGGAGAGCAGGGAGGAGACCAGCTCATCCAGCGGCGACAGCGCGTGGTGATAGGTGATCGGGCAGCCGAATTCCCGGCACAGCCGCGCATGGACTTCCCGCAGTTTCTCCGCCGCCTCCATGACGGCAGGCAACGCGCCGGGCCGCCGCGGGCTTCACCCCGCGGCGGCCCGGGATGTCAGGCGATGAACTCGGCCTCGGTCGCCGCGCGCAGCTCGTCCAGGCTCACGCCCGGCGCCAGCTCCAGCAGCCTCAGCTCGGTGGGGCCGCGCCGGGCGACGCTGAACACCGCCATGTCGCTCACCACCATGTCCACCACGCGCTGGCCGGTCAGCGGCAGGGTGCATTCGCGCAGCAGCTTGGGCTTGCCGCCGGCCGTGTGCTCCATCAGCACGATCACCTTCTTCACCCCGGCGACGAGGTCCATCGCGCCGCCCATCCCCTTCACCATCTTGCCGGGGATCATCCAGTTGGCGAGGTCGCCATTCGCCGCCACCTGGAGCGCGCCGAGGATGGAGCAGTCAATGTGCCCGCCGCGGATCATCGCAAAGGAATCGGCGCTGCTGAAGATGCTGGTGGTGGGCAGCATCGTCACCGTCTGCTTGCCGGCATTGATGATGTCCGGGTCCTCATCCCCCTCGAAGGGGAAGGGGCCGATGCCCAGCATGCCGTTCTCGCTCTGCAGCTGCACCGACACGCCCTCGGGCATGTGGTTGGCCACCAGGGTGGGGATGCCGATGCCCAGGTTGACGTAGAAGCCATCCTGCAGTTCGCGCGCCGCGCGCGCGGCCATCTGGTCGCGGGTCCAGGCCATGTCCGTGTCTCCTGCTCAGGCCGCGCGGGGCCGGGTGGTGCGCTGCTCGATGCGCTTCTCGTGGCCCGCGGGCAGCGCGATCATGCGCTTCACGAAGATTCCGGGCGTGATGACGTGGTCGGGGTCAATCTCGCCGGGCTGCACCAGGTGCTCCACCTGGGCCACCGTCACCTTCGCGGCGGTGGCCATCATCGGGTTGAAGTTGCGCGCGGTGCGCCGGTAGACGAGGTTGCCCTCGGTGTCGCCCTTCCAGGCATGCACCAGCGCCAGGTCGGCGACGATGCCGCGCTCCATCACGTAGGTCTCGCCGTCGAACTCCGCCGTGGGCTTGCCCTCGGCGACCTTCGTGCCCACGCCCGTCTTCGTGTAGAAGGCGGGGATGCCGGCGCCGCCGGCGCGGATGCGCTCGGCCAGGGTGCCCTGGGGGTTGAACTCGATCTCCAGCTCGCCGGCCAGGAACTGGCGCGCGAACTCCGCGTTCTCGCCCACATAGGAGGCGATCATGCGGCTGATCTGGCGCGTGCGCAGCAGCTTGCCCAGGCCGACATCGTCAATGCCGGCGTTGTTGGAGACGACGGTGAGGCCCTTCACGCCGCTTTCCTTCACCGCCTCGATCAGCGCATCGGGAATGCCGCACAGGCCGAAGCCGCCGGAGTGGATCACCATGCCGTCGCGCAGCAGGCCCGCCAGCGCGGCGGTGGCATCCGCATAGACCTTGCCCATAGCCCATCCCATCCCGGTTCCGATGAAGGGATGATTAGCCGTGCATGGCGCGATGCGGAAGGGGCATGCGGGGGTGGGGTTGCGGCCTTCCGGAAGCGCCGCTATACCGCCGCTCACCTGTGGGGCCATAGCTCAGTTGGGAGAGCGCTTGAATGGCATTCAAGAGGTCGTCGGTTCGATTCCGATTGGCTCCACCAGGTTTCCCGCCGGTTCCGGCGTGATGGACCTCTCCCCCTCCTGAATGGCAGCCGCCGCGCCGTGACGCGCGGCAGCCGCCCATCCTCCCTATCCCCGCACCAGCCCCGCCGCGCGCATCGCCTCGCCCATCTGCCGGTCCGCCGCGGCCAGGTGGGTGGCGAAGCCATCCGGGTCGGCCCAGCTGCCGCCGAAGCCGCGGCTGGCCAGGAACTGCGTGTATTCCGCACCGTCATAGATGCGCTTGAGCGCCGCGCTCATCGCCGCCACCACCTCGCGCGGCAGGTTGGCCGGGCCGGCGATGCCGCGCCAGGCGCCGGTGGAGAAGTCCACCCCCGTCGCCTCGCGCAGGGTGGGAATGTTCGGGAAGGCGGCGATGCGCGCGGGCGCCATCACCGCCAGCGAGCGCGCGCGCCCGGCCTCGATGATCGCCCGCGCCTCGGGCACCGAGTTGGTGGTGATGTCCAGCCCCCCCGCCGCCAGGTCCTGCATGGCGGGCGCGGCGCCGTTGGAGGGCACCCAGCGCACATGGTCCCCGCGCAGCCCGATGGCGCCCAGCCAGCCCGCCAGCGCCAGGTGCCAGATGCCCCCCTGCCCGGTGCCCGAGGCCTTGAGCTGCCCGGGGCGCGAGGCCTTGATCGCCGCCTCCAGCGCGCGCGCATCCCCATGCGGCGAATCGCGCCCCACCTGGATGCCCGGCGGGTCGTTGTTCATCAGCCCCAGCGGGGTGAAGTTGCGGAAGCTCAGCTCCGTCAGCCCCTGCCAGTGGAGCATGGCGATCTCCACCGTGATGATGCCGAGCGTGTAGCCATCGGGTGCCGCGCCGCTGATGGCGGCATGCCCCACCACGCCGGAGCCGCCGGTGCGGTTCACCACGTTGAAGGGCTGGCCCAGCTCGCGCTCCAGCTGCGATGCCACGATGCGCAGCACCGCATCGGTGCCGCCCCCGGCCGCCCAGGGGCAGAGCATGGTGACGGGCCGCACCGGCCAGCGCGGCTGCGCCAGGGCGGGCGCGGCCAGCAGCACGGGCGTGGCGGACAGGATCAGGCGGCGGGTGGTCATGGCGTTTCCTCCTTCAATCGCGCCGGCTTCGCGCGGCGGTTCCACGGCAGCGCCAGCACCGGCCACAGCAGCGCGCCGAAGGTCAGCGCCGCCAGCACGCCGGAGACCGGGCGCTCGAAGAAGGGCATCACGTCGCCATCGGACTTGATGAGCGAGGTGACGAAGCTCTGCTCCACCATGCTGCCCATGACGATGCCCAGCACCAGCGCGGCGACGGGAAAGCCGTTGCGCTCCATGAGGAAGCCCAGGCAGCCGAAGGCGCCGACCATCAGCACCGCGAAGAGGCTGTTGGTGGTGGCGAAGGCCCCCACCGCGCAGAGCAGCAGGATGACGGGCATCACCGCCGCGCGCGGCGCGCGCAGGATGCGCGAGGCGAGGCGGATCATCACGATGCCCAGCGGGATCATCAGCAGGTTGGCCAGGATGAAGATGATGTAGAGCGCGTACATGGCCGGCGCGCGCTCGGTGAACAGCGTCGGCCCCGGGTTCAGCCCCTTCATGTAGAGCACGCCGATGGCGATGGCGGTGATGGTGTCGCCCGGGATGCCGAAGAGCAGCGACGGCACCCAGCCGGAGGCCAGGGAGGCGTTGTTCGACGCCCCCGCCTCCACCAGCCCTTCCGGGTGGCCGGTGCCGAACTTCTCCGGCTCCTTCGAGAAGCGCTTGGACATGGCGTAGGACACCCAGGCCGCCATGTCCGCGCCCGCGCCGGGCAGCACGCCGATGATGATGCCCACGAAGTTGCCGCGCCACATCGGCCATTGGTACGTCTTCGTCAGCGTCCATTGGCTGGCCAGGATGGAGCCGAAGCGGCGCCTGGGCAGCTTCGGCGGCTCCGCGCTCGCCATCGCGCGCATCACCTCGCTCACCGCGAAGACGCCGACCAGGGCGGGGATGGGCTCGATGCCGCCCAGCAGCTCCGCCACGCCGAAGGTGAAGCGCGGCGTGCCGGCCGGGTTCTCCATCCCGATGCAGGCCAGCAGCAGCCCCAGCAGCATGGAGGCGATG
Source organism: Rubritepida sp. (assembly GCA_041639675.1). Taxonomy (GTDB): domain Bacteria; phylum Pseudomonadota; class Alphaproteobacteria; order Acetobacterales; family Acetobacteraceae; genus Roseococcus. The sequence continues at coordinate 8,503 of JBEQBS010000042.1, forward strand.
GCCTTCACCGGCGAGCTTCGCGCCACCAGCGTCGCGCACATCAGCCCCAGCAGCGCCAGCCAGAAATATTCGTAGGTGGAGAAGTTCAGCGCCATCTCCGCCAGAAGCGGCGCCAGCAGCATCAGCGACAGCGTGCCAACGATGCCGCCGATGGCGCTGAACCACAGCCCCGCGCCCAGCGCGAGCTCCGCCTGGCCCTTGCGGGTCAGCGCATAGGCCTCGTCGGTATAGGCCGCGCTGGCCGGCGTGCCGGGGATGCGCAGCAGCGCGCCCGGGATGTCGCCGGAGAAGATGGCCATGGCGGAGGCCGTGATGATCGTCGCCACCGCCGCGATGGGCGAGAGCCAGAACGTCACCGGCACCAGCAGCGCCGTGGCCATGGTGGCGGACAGCCCGGGCAGCGAGCCCACCACCAGCCCATAGACGGCCGATGCGGCAATCGCCACCAGCACGTCGGTCGCCATCACCAGGCGGAAGGCTTCCAGCAGGTCGCTCACCAGGGCGCCGCCAGCAGCCCCTCGGGCAGCGGCACGCGCAGCAGCTTCGCGAAGGCCAGGTGCACGACGGGCGGCGCCAGCAGCGCCAGCGGCAGGGCCAGCCGCCAGGATGCGCCCAGCGCGCGGGCCGCCGCCAGCACCATCAGGAAGGCCGTCGGCAGGAAGCCCAGGCGCTCCGCCGCCAGCACGTAGAAGAGCAGCAGCGCGGGCGGCAGCAGCACGCGCCAGCCGCTGCCCGGCGGCGCGGGCTCATCCGCCGCCGGCGCCTCGAAGCCGCGGCCGATGCCCAGCGCGATCAGCGCGCCGCACCCCACCAGCCCGAAGCCGATCAGCATGGGAAAGGCGGCGGGGCCGACATCCTGCCCCGGCACCGGCGGCAGGCGGGAGCCGCCCCAGGCGGCGGCCGCGCCCAATGCCGCCAGCAGCAGCCCGCTGGCGCGGTCCGACAGCTGCATCCACGTTCCCTCAACCTTGTCCTTGGGGTGGATGCTAGGCCCGGCATCGCGCGCGGCGCCAGAGGTTATTTCACCGGCATCGGAACCGCCGGGGGGGATGAACGCAAACCCCGCCCCGCGTGTTATGCCTGCGCCATGCCCCGCACCGATGCCCGCTCCATCGCCGCCGCCCGCCAGCGCGAGGGCAGCGCGCCGGAGGTCTCGGCCTTCGTCACCGCCTCCGCCGGCTCGGGCAAGACCAAGCTGCTGACCGACCGCATCCTGCGCCTGCTGCTGGCCGGCGCGCGGCCGCAGGGGCTGCTCTGCCTCACCTTCACCAAGGCCGCGGCGGCGGAGATGGCGCAGCGCCTCAACGCGCGCCTGGGCGACTGGGCGGTGGAGACCGATGCCGCCCTGCTGGCCGACCTGCGCGCCCTGCTGGGCGAGGTGCCGGAGCCCGCGCAGGTGGCGCGCGCCCGCACCCTCTTCGCCGAGGTGCTGGAGCTGCCGGGCGGCATGCGCATCGCCACCATCCATTCCTTCGCGCAGACGCTGCTGCGCTCCTTCCCGCTGGAAGCGGACCTGCCGCCCGGCTTCGCGCTGATGGAGGAGATGGACGCCGCCGCCGAGCTGGCCACGGCGCGCGAGGCGGTGCTGCCGGAAGCGGAGGAGGCCTCCATCCTCGCGCCGCTGGTGCAGGGGGGGGAGCTGGCGCGGCTGATGGCCGAGCTGCGCGGCGCCGAGGCGCGGCTGCGCGCCGCCATCGGCAAGGCCGGCGGGCTGGAAGGGCTGCTGGCGCGCATCGCCCGCAAGCTGGACCTGCCGCCGGGGCTGGAGGACGCCGACCTGGACCACGAGGCGGTGCACCCGCGCGCGGAGAAGGAGATCGCCCGCGCCGCCGCGCAGCTCGTGCTGTCGCGCAACGCGGGCGACAACCGGCGCGGCGAGGCGATCCGCGGGGTGCTGGCGCTGGAAGGCACGGCGCGGCAGGCGGTGTTCGAGGAGTGGGAGGCCGTCTTCCTCACCACCACCGGCGAGCCGCGCAGGAAATTCGCGGTGAAGGAGACGCCCGATTCCGCCTTCGTGCAGGACACGCTGGCGGCCGAGGCCGGGCGGCTGGTGGAGCTGCGGGCGCGCCGCCAGGCGCTGGCGCTGCACCAGGCCACCGCCGCCGCGCTGGGCCTGGCCCTGCCCGTGCTGGACCGCTTCGAGCGCAGCAAGGACCTGCTGGGCCGCCGCGACTATGACGACCTGATCGCCGGCGCGCGCAAGCTGCTGGAAAACCCGGGCGCCGCCTGGGTGCTCTACAAGCTGGATGGCGGCATCGAGCACCTGCTGCTGGACGAGGCGCAGGATTCCAACCCCGAGCAATGGGGCATCGCCCGCGCGCTCACCGGCGAGTTCTTTTCCGGCGAGGGCGCGGAGCATCGTGGCCGTTCCGAGCGCATGGCGCTGCCGCGCACGGTCTTCGCCGTGGGCGACGTGAAGCAGAGCATCTACGGCTTCCAGGGCGCCGACGCCGCCGGCCTGCCGCGCGCCCTGGCGCAATACCGCGAGGAGGTGGCCGCGGCCGGCGAGGCGTTCCGCGCCGTGCCGCTGGATGTCTCCTTCCGCTCCGCGCCCCCCGTGCTGGACCTGGTGGACGCGGTCTTCGCCGAGGGATCGGCGCGCGAGGGCGTGGTGGAGGCGGGCGACACGCTGCGCCACATCCCCGACCGCGCGGGTGCCGCCGGCCGGGTGGAGCTGTGGCCCCTGCAGGAGGGCGGCGCGAAGGAGGAGCCGCCGGAATGGGACGTGCCCGAGCAGGCGCGCGACGAATCCGGCCCCGATGCGCGGCTGGCCCAGGCCCTGGCCGCGCGCATCCGCCACATGCTGGACCATGAGCGGCTGGAGGCGCGGCACGAGGGCGAGCCGAAGCAGGGCCGCCGCATCCGCCCAGGCGACGTGCTGGTGCTGGTGCGCCGGCGCAACGCCTTCATCCCGCAGCTGGTGCGCGCCCTGAAGGACCGCCAGGTGCCGGTGGGCGGCGCCGACCGCATGGTGCTGGTGGAGCAGATCGCCGTGCAGGACGTGCTGGCGACGCTGGACGCCATCCTGCTGCCCGAGGACGACCTGCAACTGGCCGCCGCGCTGAAGTCCCCCATCTTCGGCATCGGCGAGGACGACCTCTTCGCCCTGGCGCATGAGCGCGGCACCTCCCTGCATGCGCGGCTGATGGCGCAGCGCGGCGCGCAGACCCCGCTGGGCCAGGCCGCCGACCTGCTGGCGGCGCTGGAGCAGCGCGCCGACAACGTGCCCCCCCACGCCCTGATCGCCGAGATCCTGGGCGAGCGCGGCGGCCGCGCCCGGCTGCTGGCCCGCCTGGGCCCCGACGCCGCCGACCCGCTGGACGAGCTGCTGACCGCGGCGGCCGCGCATGAGGCGGCGCACCCCTCCTCCCTGCAATCCTTCCTGCACTGGCTGCGGCGCGCGGCCTCGGAGATCAAGCGCGACAGCGACGCCGGCGCGGACCAGGTGCGCATCATGACGGTGCATGGCGCCAAGGGGCTCCAGGCCCCCATCGTCATCCTGCCCGACACCCTGGCCGGCGCCCCGCGCGCCGCCGGGCTGCGCTGGACCGCCGATGGCCTGCCGCTCTGGGCGCCGCGGCTGGGGGGCTTCGCCGCGCCCGCCTATGAGGGCGCGATGGGCGAGCGCGAGGAGGCGGAGCGGCAGGAGATGAACCGCCTGCTCTACGTGGCGCTGACGCGGGCCGAGGACCGGCTGCTGTGCTGCGGCTGGTTCCGCCAGAAGGGGCCGACGCCGGATAGCTGGTACGCCAAGCTGCTGCACGGCTTCTCGCGACTCCAGGCGCGCGAGGAGCCCTTCGACCCGGAATCCTTCGGCGCCTCCGCCGATGGCTTCGCCGCCGCGCCGCTGCTGGTGCATGAGGCGCCGCAGAGGGACCCCCGGCGCGACGAATCCCGCGGGGCGGGCGCGGAATCCGTGCCGCTGCCGGGATGGGCCCGGCTGCGCGCCACCCCGGTGGAGGAGGCGGCGATCGTCACCCCCTCCCATCAGGAGGAGGAGGGCGACGGCCCCGCCATCGCCCCGCATGGCGCGCATGACCCCACCGGGGCGCGCTTCCGCCGCGGCAACCTGGTGCACGCCCTGCTGCAATCCCTGCCGGAGATGCCGGCGGCCGAGCGCGCGGCGAAGGGCGCCGCCTTCCTGGCCCGCCCGGCGCATGGGTTGGATGCGGCGCAGCAGGAATCGGTGCTGGCCGAGGCGCTGGGGGTGATGGCGCTGCCGGCCCTGGCGCCGGCCTTCGGCCCGGGCTCCCTGGCCGAGGCGCCGGTGGCCGGGCGGGTGAACGGGCGCACCGTGCTGGGCATCGTGGACCGGCTGCTGGTGACGCCCGGCCATGTGCTGGTGCTGGACTACAAGACCAACCGCGCCCCGCCGGACACGCCGGAGGAGGCGCCGGAGGCCTATCTGCGCCAGCTGGCGGCCTATCGCGCCGTGCTGCGGCAATTGCCCGGCGCGCCCGCGGTGGAATGCGTGCTGGTCTGGACCGTGGGCGCGCGCGTCATGCCCGTGCCGGCCGCGCTGCTGGACCGCTACGCCCCCGCTTGACCCCGGCCGCCCGGCACCCGACCTTCCGGGCAACGAAAGGACCCCCCGACGATGAGCGAACTGACCAAGGCCGTGAGCGACGACACCTTCGAGCAGGACGTGCTGAAGGCCCAGGGCGCCGTGCTGGTGGATTTCTGGGCCGAATGGTGCGGCCCCTGCCGCATGGTCGCCCCGGTGCTGGACAAGCTGGCCACCGAATACGCCGGCAGGCTGACCATCGCCAAGGTCAACATTGACGAGAACCCGATGACGCCCACGCAGTTCGCGGTGCGCGGCATCCCCACCATGATCCTGTTCAAGGACGGCAAGCCGGTGGACACCAAGGTGGGCGCCGCCCCGCACAGCGAGATGAAGGCCTGGGTGGAGCGGAACCTCTAGCCGCGGGTGCTAGCCGGCGCGCAGCCCGCCATTGGTGACGATCACCTGCGAGGCGGCGCAGACATTGACCCGGCGCAGCTCCGCCGACCGCCCGTCGCTCCAGACCACGCGGAAGTCGTAGTTGCCCGGGTTGTTCATGCGGTAGTTCACGAAGCGCCCCGGCGGCAGCACATTGGCCCCGAGCTGGTCCGCCCCCCAGGCATTCAGCGAGGAGTGGCTGAAATACAGCTGCTGCACCACGCCGGAGGACTGGTTGGACACGCGGATGGAGGTGTCGCAGGCCGCGGTGCGGCCGGCGACGGGGGCGGCCCCGTCCTGGGCGCAGGCGGCAAGCAGCAGCGGGGCGGCCAGCATCAGGCGTCGGAACATGGACGTTTCCCTTTTCTTGTGACACGGCAGGGAAACATTAACGCGAACGAAAGGAAAGCCCGTTCGCAGGAACGGGTGAAGGGCGGAGAGACGGCATGAGCCTGCGCGTGGCGGTCCAGATGGACCCGATCCAGTCGGTCAACATCAACGGCGACAGCACCTTCGCGCTGATGCTGGAGGCGCAGGCCCGCGGCCACCGGCTGTGGCACTACCATGTGCGGCACCTGTCCATGCATGCCGGGCGCGTGCTGTGCCACGCCCAGCCGGTGACGGTGCGGCGCGAGCAGGGCAACCACTTCACCCTGGGCGAGACGGTGGAGCTGGACCTGGCGCGCGACGCGGATGTGGTGCTGATGCGCCAGGACCCGCCCTTCGACATGGCCTACATCACGGCCACGCACATCCTCCAGCACATCCACCCGCGCACGCTGGTGGTGAACGATCCCGAGCACGTGCGCAACGCGCCGGAGAAGCTGTTCGTGCTGCGCTTCCCCGAGCTGATGCCCGAGACGCTGGTGAGCAGCGACCTGCGCGAGATCCGCCGGTTCCGCGAGAAGCACGGCGACATCGTGGTGAAGCCGCTCTTCGGCAATGGCGGGGCGGGCGTCTTCCACCTGCGCCCGGACGACCCCAACCTGAACTCCCTGCTGGAGATGTTCACGGAGAAGTCGCGCGAGCCGCTGATGGTGCAGCGCTACCTGCCGGCGGTGCGCGAGGGCGACAAGCGCATCATCCTGGTGGATGGCGTGGCGATGGGCGCCATCAACCGCGTGCCGGCGGCCGGCGAGGCGCGCTCCAACATGCATGTCGGCGGCACGCCCATGCCCACCACGCTGACGGAGCGCGAGAAGGAGATCTGCCGCGCCATCGGGCCGGAGCTGAAGGCGCGCGGCCTGGTCTTCGTGGGCATTGACGTGATCGGCGGCCACCTGACGGAGATCAACGTCACATCGCCCACCGGATTGCAGGAACTCGCCCGCTTCGACGGCGTGCACCTGGAGCGCGCGATCTGGGACGTGATCGAGGCGAAGCGGAAGGGATGAGCACCCTGCACGGCCGCGCACGGCGCGGCCC
>JBEQBS010000043.1:0-14800 GCA_041639675.1 Rubritepida sp.
GGGCCAGGGCGCCGGCGCGGTCGCCGCCGGCGGGGATGGCGGCCGCCCAGGCCTCCGCCAGCGCGGCGTCATAGGCGTCGGAGGTGAGGACGTAGCAATAGGCGGTGCCGATCTGCAGGATCTGGTCGGACTGCTCCTCCAGCCCGCGCAGGCGCTCCTGGAAGGCCGGGGGGCGGGCGAAATACTCGATGCCGATGCCCAGCAGGGCCAGGGGAGAGACCTTCAGCAGCTCCGCGAGGCGCCGGATGGTTTCCAGCTTGATGACCTCGCCCTTCTCGTAGCGGTAGAGGGCGGCGCGGGAGACGCCGAGGCGGGCGGCGATCTCCTCCGCCCGCATGCCGGATTCCATGCGGTAGGCCCGCAATTGCTGGCCGATATCGGCGAACTTCATGCAGCCTGCCTCCCTGGCATCACGCGCGAGACACGAAAAGAAATACAACCTGTCTCATTAAGAACAGGCTCATTTCTTAAGACAATGCGAGATTCCGCGCAACGGTGGCCGAGCGGCCGCCGGCGGTCTAGGTTCATGCCGATGAACGAGGACCTGCACCGGCGCGTGACCTCCTGGCGCCGCCACCTCCATGCCCATCCCGGACTGACGCTGCATGAAGGCGACACCGCCGCCTTCGTCGCCGCGCGGCTGCGGGAGCTGGGCGTGACGGAGATCGAGACCGGCATCGGCGGCCATGGCGTGGTGGCGACGCTGCGCCGCGCCGGGGGCAACCGCGCCGTCGGCCTGCGCGCCGACATGGACGCCCTGCCGATCCAGGAGGCGGATGAGGAACTCCCCCACCGCTCCACCACGCCCGGCGTGATGCATGCCTGCGGCCATGACGGCCACACCGCCGCCCTGCTGGGCGCCGCCGCCCTTCTGCTGGAGGACCCCTCCTGGACCGGCACGGTGCGGCTGGTCTTCCAGCCGGCAGAGGAAGGCGGGGGCGGCGCGCGCTCCATGATCGCCGACGGGTTGTTCCGCCGCTTCCCGATGGACCGCATCTTCGGCTGGCACAACTGGCCCGGCCTGCCTGCCGGCACGGTGGCCGTGCACGATTCCGCCGTGATGGCCGCAGGCGCGCGCTTCGACATCACCTTCGAGGGCCATGCCGGCCACGCCGCCCTGCCGCATCTGACGCGCGACCCCATGCTGGGGGCGGGGCATGCCATCGTCGCGCTGCAATCCATCGTCGCCCGCGGGGTGGACCCCCTGAAGGCCGGGGTGGTGAGCGTGACCATGGCCGAGGCGGGGGAGGCGCAGAACCAGGTGCCGTCGCGCGCCACCATCCGCGGCACCGCCCGCTGGCTGGAAACCCCGGTGGGCGAGCTGATCGAGCGCCGCATGCGCGAGGTGGCGCACGGCATCGCCGCCGCCTTCGGGCTGGAGGCGCGGGTGGAGTTCCGCGTCGGCGTTCCCGTCACCGCCAACCACCCGCGCGAGCGCGACCTGGCCTTCGCCGCGGCGCAGGCGGTGACGCAGGCGCGGCGCGACGTGCCGCCGGCGATGACGGGCGAGGACTTCTCGCACTTCCTGCACGAGGTGCCCGGCGCCTTCGTCTGGATCGGCAACGGCCCGGCCGAGGGCGGGCGGGAGCTGCACCACCCCAATTACGACTTCAACGACGCCGTGCTGCCCGTCGCCTCCGGCTTCCTGGCCGAGGCGGCGCGCCGCGCCCTGGCCGCCGACGCATGAGCCCGCACCCCCTGCGCGACTTCGTCCAGGCGATGACCCGCCTGGCCGACGCGGCACCCGACGAGGCCGCCTGGCTGGAGCGCGGCGAGGCGCTGCTGCGGCCGCTGGTCGCCCAGGACGGCTGGCTGCCGGATTCCTGCGCCGAGGCCGGGCCCGGCTACCGCCAGTACCTGCTGCATTGCGACCCGCTGGAGCGCTTCTCCGTCGTCTCCTTCGTCTGGGGCATCGGCGCGCGCACGCCGGTGCACAACCACCGCGTCCCCGGCCTGGTGGGCATGCTGCGGGGCGAGGAGGTGAGCGTGACGATGCACCCCACCCCCGAAGGCCCGCTGCGCGAGGGCGCCACCGACCACCTGCGCCCCGGCGAGGTGGTGCGCGTCGGCTCGGCGGCCGACGACATGCACTGGGTGGCCAATGCGCTGGCCGATGCGCCCTCCATCTCCATCCACGTCTATGGCGGCAACATCGGCGCGGTGGAGCGCCAGGTCTTCGACCCCGCCACCGGCGCGCCGAAGCGCTTCGTCAGCGGCTATTCCAACGCCGCCGTGCCCAACCTGTGGGACCGCTCACAGGGGTAGGTCCAGCCAGGAGAGGTGGCCGCCCTTGCCGGCGCCGGTGTCCATGAACACCGCCTCGCCGCCCAGCCGCCCGGCGATCCGCAGCGGCCGCCCGTCGCGCGACTTCGGGTCGTGGCCCACATAGACCTCCAGCCCGCGCGGGATGGCGTCCACCCAGTCCACCCGCCGCTCGGGGAAGCCACTGGCCAGGGTGCGCCCGGTCACCTGCCCGAACAGCGCGCGGGACAGCAGGGCATCCGGCCGGTGCCGCCCGGCATCGGGATGCGGCGGGGACAGCATCATCGTCCGGTGGAAGGCGGCATGCACGAAGAGCCGCGAACCGAGGTGCAGCCAGGCCGGGGCGCGGCCGATCTCCAGCAGGGCACGCTCGGCCAGGGGGATGCCGTCCGGCGCCTCGCCCAGCTGCGCCAGGGTGCGCGGGATGGCCTCGGGCGGGGAGCGCACGCGCGCGCCGTCCAGCGCGCGGCGCAGCTTGTGGTCGTGGTTGCCCAGCAGGAACAGCCCCTCCCCGGCATCGAGCATGGCCCAGGCCAGGCGCAGCACACCCGGCGCATCCGGGCCGTAGTCGGTGAGGTCGCCGAGCTGGATGACGAAGCGGCGCTGCGCCCGCGCCCCCTCCAGCGCGGCGCGGAACTGCGCGGATTCGCCATGCACGTCGCCCACCACGCGCAGCCCCGTGAAGCCCTCGCCGCGCAGCCGCTCCAGCAGGGCGGCCGTCACGCCGGCTCCCGCAGGGCGGCGAAGGCGGCCAGCGCCCGCTCGCGCCCGCGTTCCGGCGCCACGATGGGCGGGGGGTAGCCGGTGGGCGGGCCGCCGGGCGCCGCCCAGGGCTTGTGGACGAAGCGGTCCGGCACGCGCGCCAGCTCCGGCACCCAGCGGCGCACGTAGTCGCCGCGGGGGTCGAACCTCTCGCCCTGCAGGGTGGGGTTGAAGACGCGGAAATAGGGCGCGGCATCGGCCCCGCAGCCCGCCACCCATTGCCAGGAGGCGCTGTTGGCCGCGAGGTCGGCATCCACCAGCCGGTCCCAGAAGCAGGCGGCGCCGGCCTGCCAGGGCTGGAGCAGGTGCTTCACCAGCAGGGAGGCCGCGACCATGCGCACCCGGTTGTGCATCCAGCCCGTGCGCCAGAGCTGGCGCATGCCGGCATCCACGATCGGGTAGCCGGTGCGCCCCGCCTTCCAGGCGCGCAGCAGGCGATCATCCGGTTCCCACGGGAAGCGGCGGAAGCGCGGGTCCAGCGCCGTCTCTGGCATCTCCGGCCGGTGCCACAGCAGGTGGTGGGAGAATTCCCGCCACAGGATCTCCTTCAGGAAGACATCCTCGCCCTCCGCCCCCGCGGCGCGGGCGGCGTGCCAGACCTGGCGCGGCGAGACCTCGCCCCAATGCAGGTGGGGGGAAAGGCGGGCGGTGCGTTCCTCGGCGGGCAGGTTGCGTCCCTCGCCGTAGCCGCGCAGGGCATGGGCCATGAAGCGGGCGATGCGGGCCTGCGCCCCGGCCTCGCCGGGAGTCCATTCCGCATGGAAGCCGCGCCACCATTCGGGCTGGTCCCGGCGGATCAGCCCCAGCGCATCGAGCGCGAGGCCCGGCACCGCCGGCCCATGCAGCCGGTCCGGGGCGGGCAGGGGCGGCGGCGGCTCGCCGCGGGCGAAGAGCGCGCGGGAGAAGGCGCCGTAGACGCCATAGGGCCTGCCCCCCTGGGTGCGCACCGCATGCGGCTCGTGCAGCAGCGCGCCCTGGTGCAGGCGCAGCCGGCCGCCCAGCGCATCGCCCATCGCCTCGTCGCGCGCGCGTGCCCAGGGCTCGTATTGCCGGGCGGCGTGCACCGCGCCGGCGCCGATGCGCGCGGCGAGTTCGGGGATGACGACCGTGGCGTCGCCGGCGGCCAGGTGCAGCGCCACGCCGCGCGCGCGCAGCGCCGCATCCAGCGCCGCCAGCGAATGGTGCAGCCACCAGCGGGAGGCGCCGCCCCAGGCCCAGGGGCCGGCCGCCGCGTCCTCCAGCACGAAGACCGCCAGCACGGGGCCATCCTGGGCGGCGTGCAGCGCCGGGTTGTCGGCCAGGCGGAGGTCCTGGCGGAACCAGAGGATGGAGGGCGCGCTCATGCCGCCTGATGTAGGCCCGGCATCCCCGGGCGGGAAGGCTGCAACCCCGCCCCGCATCGGCACGTTCGGGCGGGCAGGACGTCCCCCCCATGCAAGGAGCCCCCGACCGATGATGATGATCCAGTCCCGCCGCGCGCTGCTCGGCGCCGCCGCCACGCTGCTGGCGGTGCCCGCCCTGGCGCAGACCGCCACCTCCAACATGCCGGTCGTCTCCGGCCAGAGCCAGGCGCGGATGACCAACGTCATTGACGCGCTGGCCGCGGCCGGCAACTTCGACGCCTTCCTGGAGTACGCCTCGCGCGCCGGCGCGGTGGAATACCTGCGCGGGGCCGGGCCCTTCACCCTGCTGGCGCCCACCAACGCGGCGATGGAGCGCCTGCCGGTGACGCTGCGTGAGGCGCTGAACCCGAACCAGGTGAACAGCCAGGGCGCGAACCCCGACCCGGACCGCGTGCGGCTGCAGGCCTTCGTGAACATGCACATCATCGAGGGCCGCTACACCCTGGCCGAGCTGGCCAACACGACGACGCGGCTGCGCACCCGCAACGGCAACGCCATCGAGGTCGTCTCGAACGCCGGGCAGGCCTACAACACGCGCATCATCGGCGACAGCGGCTTCGGCATCGGCGGCGTGAACGCCGAGCTGCGCCCGACGCGCTTCATCGTGCCGGAGATCATGGCCTCGAACGGCGTGGTGCTGCCGATTGACGTGCCGCTGATCCAGTAGTCCCGGCGCCACGGGCATGCAGGGGCCGCGCGGGGAGCACCCGCGCGGCCCTTCGCGCCTTCAGCGCGGGCAGGCGAGGCCGGCGATGGCCAGCACGGCGCCGGCTACCTCGCCCGGCGCCTCCTCGTGCAGGGCGTGCCCGCCCTCCACCCGCCGGAAGCGCCCGCGGGGCGAGAGCGCCGCCGTGTCGCGCTGCACCTGCTGCCACAGCGCCTCCGTCGCCGCATCCACGCCGTGGCCCGTGGCGGCCAGCACCTCCAGCGGGATGTCGGGCAGGGCCGGCAGGGCGGCGATGCTGGCCGGCAGCCCCTCCTCCTCCCGCGCCTCCACGCTGCCGGGCGCGAAGGGCTGCGGCGGGGCGAAGGCGCCCGGCGGCTCCAGCGGCGAGGCGGCGTCCACCAGCACCAGCCCGCGCACGCGGGTGGGGAAGCGCCCGGCGAAGTCCAGCGCGAAGATGCCGCCCAGCGAATGCGCGGCGATGATGACGGGCGCGGACAGCCCCTCGGCGTCCAGCGCCGCCAGCAGCCGGGCGGAGGCGTCGGCGGCGTGGATCGCCGGCTCGTCGCCATAGGCGCCCACGCGGTCGTGGCGGATCACCGTCATGCAGGGGCGCAGGCGGCGCGCCACCTCGTCCCATTGCGCGGGGTCGCCGCCGCCCTGGCCGGATTCCAGCACCACGGCGGGGCCGGCGCCCTCGATCCGCAGCGGCGCGGCGGCGGCGCCCAGCAGCAGCGCGGCGGCCAGCAGCAGCCCCCTCACGCCGCGGCCCGCCGCAGCGCGTCGAAGGGCGCGGAATGCAGCCGGGCGTCGCCGATGAGGAAGACGCGCGTGGCGTTGCGCGCGATGCCCGCCAAGGCCGGGTCCAGCACGTTCAGCCCCCCCGTGTAGCTGCCGAAGGCGGGCATGATGAGCCGGTTCGCGGTGGCCAGGAAGCAGGGGCGGGTGATGCCGCCGATGCGCGTCGGCAGCGTGGCCTTGGGGTGCCAGTGGCCGCTGACCTCCGCCTCGCCGCGCGCCACCTCGCCGGCCTGGTGGCGGAAGACCAGCTTGCGCACGCGCCATTCCGGCACGCCCTGCGCGCGGTCATGGTTGCCGGTGATCCAGACGCATTCCTCCACCAGGGCGCAGAGGCGCGCCAGCGCCGCGCGGTCGGACTCGGCCATGCGGGCGGGGCCGCCGTCGTCGTGGAAGCTGTCGCCCAGCAGCACCAGCCGGCGGGCGCCATGGCGGCGGATCGCCAGGGCCAGGCGGGCGAGGGTGTCGCGCGTGTCGTAGGGCGGCAGCATGTGGCCGCGCGCGGCCAGCGCGCTGCCCTTCTCCAGGTGCAGGTCCGAGGCGACCAGCGTGCGCTCGGCCGGCAGGGCCAGCACACCGGAGGGGCAGAGCATCAGCCGCTCGCCCATCAGGTGCAGGGGGGCGAGCGCGGTCATGCGCGGCGCCGCCGGCGCTCGCGGCGCTTCGGGCTGTCGGCGCCCCATTCCGGCTTCACGCGGATTTCCTCCGTCATCTCGTCCAGCAATTCGTTGAAGCGCTCGGCGCCGTCGGTGGCCTCGTTCACCAGGGCGGCGGCCTCGGCCAGCAGGTCGTCCTCGGCGCCGCCGGCGACCCATTCGCGGCCCTGCTCGATCAGCGCCGGCACCGCGAGCGGCGAGGCGCGGTCGAGCCGGCGATGCGCCACCTTGCCCTTCACGCGGGCCAGCAGCGCGCCCAGGCGCGCCACGTCGGTGAGGCCGTGCGCGGCCTCCTGCCGCGTGGCGCGCAGCAGGATGTGGTCGGGCTCATGCTTGCGCAGCACGTCGTAGATCAGGTCGGTGTTGACGGTCATCTGGCGGCGGCTCTTCTCGGCGCCGGGGTGGTTCTTCACGGCCAGCCCGGCCACGGTGGCGATGTTGCGGAAGGTGCGGCGCAGCATGGAAGACTCCGCGATCCACTCCTCCAGCTCCTCGCCCAGCAGGTCCTCGGTGAACAGCTCCGCCGCCTCGCCGGGCTCATGCGCGGCCCAGATGGCCAGCACGTAGTCGGTGGCGAGGTAGCCCAGCGGCCCCCAGCCCAGGCGCTCCATGCGGCGCGTCGCCAGCATGCCCAGGGTCTGGTGCGCCAGCCGCCCCTCGAAGGCATAGGCGACCAGGAACCAGCGGCCGCCGCGCGGGAAGCTTTCCACCAGCAGCTCGTCGGGCCTGGGCAATTCCGATCGCAATTGCTGGATGCGCAGCCATTGCCGCACCTCGGCCGGCAGGCGCTTCCAGCGCGCGGGGTCGTGGATGATGGCGCGCACCCGCGCCGCGAGGTCCGTCGAGAGCGGCAGGCGCGAGCCGGCATAGGTGGGCACCAGCGGCTTCTCGCCGCCGCCGCGCGACACCTCGCCCACCACGCCGTTGATCCCCTCGAAGGTCAGCACCTGGCCGGCGAAGAGGAAGCAGTCGCCGGAGGTGAGGGTGGACAGGAACCATTCCTCCACCTCCCCCAGCACGGGGCCGCCGCGCAGCCGCACCTTCATCAGGGGGCTGTCCACGATGGTGCCCAGGTTCATGCGGTGCAGCCGCGCCACGGCATCGCCGCGGATGTGGAACAGGCCCTCGGAATCCTGGAACAGCCGCCGCCAGCGGTCGTAGGAGCGCAGGGCGTAGCCGCCATCCTCGCAGAACCTCACGACGTCGTCGAAGTCGCGGCGCGACAGGTCGGCATAGGCGCCGGCCTGCGTCACCTCCCGGAACATCTCGTTCGGGTGGAAGGGCGCGGCGCAGGCCATGGCGAGGATGTGCTGCGCCAGCACGTCCAGCCCCCCCGGCCGCGGCGGGTCGCCGTCCAGCTCGCCCTCGCGCACCGCCTCGATGGCGGCCTGGCATTCGATCACCTCGAATCGGTTGGCCGGCACCAGCAGCGCCCTGGAGGGCTCGTCCATCCGGTGGTTGGCGCGGCCGACGCGCTGGAGGAGCCGCGCCACGCCCTTGGGCGCGCCGACCTGGATCACCTGGTCCACCGCGCCCCAGTCAATGCCGAGGTCGAGCGAGGCGGTGGCGACCACGGCGCGCAGCCTTCCGTCGGACATGGCGGCCTCCACCTTGCGGCGCTGCTCGACGGTCAGGCTGCCATGGTGCAGGGCGATGGGCAGCGCCTCCTCGTTCAGCCGCCACAGCGCGGCGAAGACCAGCTCCGCCTGGGCGCGGGTGTTGACGAAGACGATGGTCACGCCGGCGGCCTGGATGCGCTGGAGGATCTCCGGCGCGGAGGCCAGCCCCATGTGGCCGCCCCAGGGCAGGTGGCCGGCGGGAAGCTGCACGCCGATCTGCGGCGCGGCGCCCTTGCCGCCCTGGATGAGCTCGACGCCGCCCGGATGCAGCCAGCGGCGCAGCGCATCCGGGTGGTTCACCGTGGCGGAAAGGCCCGTCACGCGCAGCCCTGGCGCCAGGCGCAGCATCCGCGCGATGAGCAGCGAGAGCTGGTCGCCGCGCTTGGTGCCGGCCAGGGCATGCGCCTCATCCACCACCACGCAGCGCAGGCCGGCGAACATCGCCGCGGCCTCCGGCGTGGAGAGCAGCACGGCCAGGGATTCCGGCGTGGTCAGCAGCATCTCCGGCGGGGCGGCGCGCTGGCGGGCGCGGCGGTTGGCCGGGGTGTCGCCGGTGCGGGCCTCGATGCGGACCGGCAGCGCCATCTCATTCACGGGCGCCATCAGGTTGCGGGCGATGTCCACCGCCAGCGCCTTCAGCGGCGAGACATAGACGGTGTGCAGCCCCTGGTGCCCGCCATCGGCGAGTTCGACCAGCGAGGGCAGGAAGCCGGCCAGCGTCTTGCCGCCGCCGGTGGGCGCGACCAGCAGCGCCGAGGCGCCGCGCCGCGCGGCATCGAGCATGGCAAGCTGGTGCGGCCGGGCTTGCCAGCCGCGGGACGCGAACCAATCTCGGAAGCGTTCGGGCAATGTTCCCTGCACGGGGGCGATATAGGGTCGGAACCACGGGCGGCAAAGGCGCATTCACGCAGTGACATGATGGCACCCCACCCCGAGACCTGGCTGCGCGTCCGCCCCGAGGGGCTGTGGTGCGAGCCCGGCGACTTCTTCATTGACCCCCGCCTGCCCGTGCCCCGCGCCATCGTCACCCATGGCCACAGCGACCACGCCCGCCCCGGCATGGGCGCCGTGCTGGCGACGAAGGAGACGCTGGCCATCATGCGCGCCCGCATGGGCGAGGGCCGGGCCGGCGAGAGCCAGCAGGCGCTGCGCTACGGCGAGACGATCAGCCTCAACGGCGTGAAGGTGACGCTGCGGCCCGCTGGGCATGTGCTGGGCTCGGCCCAGGTGGTGATGGACTGGCGCGGCAGCCGCGCTGTGGTCAGCGGCGACTACAAGCGCAGCCTGGACCCCACCTGCGCCCCCTTCGAGCCGGTGCCCTGCGACGTCTTCGTCACCGAGGCCACCTTCGCCCTGCCGGTGTTCCGCCATCCCGAGCCGCTGGGCGAGATCGCGCGGCTGCTGCGATCGGTGGCGCTGTTCCCCGAGCGCACGCATGTCATCGGCTGCTACGCGCTGGGCAAGGCGCAGCGCCTCATCGCGCTGCTGCGCCAGGCGGGGTGGGACCGGCCGATCCCGCTGCATGGCGCGCTGATGAAGCTGTGCCGGCTGTATGAGGAGCTCGGCGTCCCCCTCGGCCCGCTGGAGAACGCGACGGTGAAGGACAAGGCGCGCTTCGTCGGCAGCATCGTCATGGCCCCGCCGAGTGCGATCCAGGATCGCTGGGCGCGCCGCCTGACCGAGCCGGTGCCCTGCCTGGCGAGCGGCTGGATGCGCGTGCGCCAGCGCGCCCGGCAGGGCGGGGTGGAGCTGCCCATGGTCATCAGCGACCATGCCGACTGGCCGGAGCTGCTGCACACCTGCGCCGAGGTGCAGGCCCCCGAGATCTGGATCACCCACGGCCGCGAGGAGGCGCTGATCCATGCCCTGGCGCAGCGCGGCCAGCGCGGGCGGGCGCTGCACCTGGTCGGCCTGGGCGACGAGGAGATCGAGGACGAGCCGGAATGAGCGTCACCGCCTTCGCGGAGCTGCTGGAAGCCCTGGTTTATACGCCCTCGCGCAACGGCAAGCTGCGCCTGCTGCGCGACTGGTTCGCCACCGCGCCCGACCCCGACCGCGGCGTGGGCCTCGCCGCCCTGGCCGGTGAGCTGGTGCTGAAGGCCGCCAAGCCCGCCTTGGTGCGCGACCTGGTGGCCGCCCGCACCGACCCCACCCTGCTGGCGCTCTCCCACGACTATGTGGGCGACTTCGCCGAGACGGTGGCGCTGATCTGGCCCGAGGCGCCCGGCGCCAACCGCCCCCCGCCCGACCTGTCGGAGGTGGTGGAGCTGCTGGAGCTGACGCCGAAGGCCGAGCTGCCGGCGCTGATCGCCGGCTGGCTGGACGTGCTGGATTCATCGGCCCGCTTCGCCCTCATCAAGCTGGTGACGGGCGGGCTGCGCGTCGGCGCCTCGGGCCGGCTGGCGAAGGTGGCGCTGGCGGACTGGGCCGGGGTGGATGTGGCCGAGGTGGAGGAGGTGTGGCACGGCGTGGCACCCCCCTACCTGCCGATCTTCCGCTGGCTGGAAGGCAAGGCGCCGCGGCCGGACCCTCGCGACGCGCCGGTCTTCCGCCCGCTGATGCTGGCCCACCCGCTGGAGGACAAGGATTTCGCCGCGCTCCACGCCCCCGATTGGCGCGCCGAGTGGAAATGGGACGGCATCCGCGTGCAAGTCACGTCTGGCCCCGGCGGCGCGCGGCTGTGGTCGCGCTCGGGCGAGGACATCACCGGCAGCTTCCCCGACATCGCCCCCGCGCTCACCTTCCACGCCGTGCTGGATGGCGAGCTGCTGGTGGTGCGCGAAGGCGAGGTGGCGCCCTTCTCCGACCTCCAGCAGCGCCTCAACCGCAAGGCGCCGGGCGCGAAGCTCCAGGCCCAGCACCCGGTGATGGTGCGCCTCTACGACATCCTGTTCGACGGCGCCGAGGACCTGCGCCCGCTTCCCTTCGACCAGCGCCGCGCCCGGCTGGAGGCCTGGTTCGCGCGGGAGAACCCGGCGCTGATGGACCTCTCGCCGCTGATCCCCTTCGCGACGATGGAGGAGCTGGCGCGCATCCGCGACGGCACCCGCGCGGCCTCCATCGAGGGGCTGATGGTGAAGCGCGCCGACAGCCCCTATGCCGCCGGGCGCGTGAAGGGCCAATGGTGGAAGTGGAAGCGCGACCCGCTGACCGTGGATGCCGTGCTGATGTACGCCCAGCGCGGCCACGGCAAGCGCTCCTCCTTCTATTCCGACTACACCTTCGGCCTGTGGCGCGGCGATGAGCTGGTGCCGATCGGCAAGGCCTATTCCGGCTACACGGACGAGGAGCTGACCTGGCTGGACCGCTGGATCAGGAACCACACCACCGCCCGCTTCGGCCCCGTGCGCGAGGTGGAGAAGCAGCTGGTGCTGGAGGTGGCCTTCGACGCCGCGCAACTCTCCTCCCGCCACAAGTCGGGGGTGGCGCTGCGCTTCCCGCGCATCGCCCGTATCCGCCGCGACAAGCCGGCCAGCGAGGCCGACCGGCTGGAGACGCTGATGGCGACCATCCCCGCCGGCTGACCGCGGGCCGCAACAATTCATCAACCTTTGCCGGATTTCTGGACAGGGATTCCCGGTTTGGTCAGCTTCACCGCCGGTCACGAGGGCGGTGGAAATGAGCTGGTCTGCGCAGGGAACGCCGGTGTCTGGTCCCTCCCCGGGCGATGACACCTTCACCGGCACCGCTGGCAACGACACGGCCGATGGGCTGGATGGCAACGACACCCTGTTCGGCCTGGGCGGCGACGACACGCTGATCGGCGGCCCGGGCAGCGACACGCTGGATGGCGGCACCGGCAGCGACACGGCGAGCTACGCGGCCAACACCGCCCTTCAACCCGTGAACCTCACCACGGGCAGCACCTACCAGGGTCTGACTGGCAGCGACGGGCTCGCGAACAACAGCTTCGACCGCCTGCTGAACATCGAGAACGTGACGGGCGGCGCCGGCAATGACCGCATCAACTTCGGCAACGCGACCGTGGCGGCCACGCTGCGCGGCAATGCCGGCAACGACACGCTCACCGGCGGCTCGGGCAACGACCTGCTGGACCCCGGCGCCGGCAACGACACGGTGAACGGCAATGCCGGCACCGACATCGTCACCTATGCCGCCAACACCGCCGCGCAGGGCGTCAACGTCACCGCCACCGGCGGCACGGACGGGCTGGGCGGCACCGACGTGTTCAGCAATGTCGAGGGCGTGACCGGCGGCGCGGGCGACGACCGCATCCGCTTCGCCACCGCCACCGTGGCGGTGACGCTGCAAGGCGGGCTGGGCGACGACACCCTGGCCGGCGGCAGCGGCAGCGACACGCTGGATGGCGGCGGCGGCACCGACATCGTGACCTACACGGCCAACACCGCCGCGCAGGGGGTGAACGTCACCACCACCGGCGGCATGGATGGCCGCGGCGGCACCGACAGCTTCATCGGCATCGAGATCGTCACCGGCGGGCTGGGCAACGACAGCATCAACTTCGCCGCCGCCACCTGGGCCACCAGCCTGTTCGGCGATGCGGGCAACGACACGCTGACCGGCGGCTCGGGCGACGACACGCTGGACGGCGCGGCGGGCAACGACACGCTGACGGGCGGCAGCGGCACCGACCTGGTCCAGTACGAGACCAACTCCAGCTTCCAGGGCATCAGCGTCACCCTCACCGGCGGCTCGGATGGCCGCGGCGGCACGGACGTGTTCTCGGGCATCGAGGATGTCAGCGGCACCGCCGGCGCCGACACCATTGACTTCTCCGCCGCAACGGCAGCGGCCACGCTGTGGGGCTTCGGCGGCAACGACGTGCTGCGGGGCGGCGCGGGCAACGACCTGCTGATCGGCGGCGGCGGCAGCGACACGCTGGCCGGCGGCGCCGGCACCGACACGGCATCCTTCGCCGGGAATGGCGGCACCCGGCCCATCGCCGTCACCGTCGCCGGCGGCGCCGATGGCCGGGGCAGCGACGTGGTCGTGTTCTCGGGCATCGAGAACGTGACCGGCGGCGCGGGCGATGATTCCATTGACTTCTCCGCCGCCACCGTGGCCGCCACCCTCCTCGGCAATGCCGGCAACGACACGCTGGCCGGCGGCGCCGGCAGCGACACGCTGGATGGCGGCACGGGGTATGACCGTGTCTCCTACGCCGCCAACGCCGCCGCCCAGGGCATCGCCATCACCCTCACCGGCGGCACGGATGGCCGCGGCGGCACGGACGCCTTCCTGGGCATCGAGGCGGCGAGCGGCGGCGCGGGCGCGGACCGGATTGATTTCTCCGCCGCGGGCATGGAGACCAGCCTGGAGGGCGGCGCGGGCGACGACACCCTGACGGGCGGCGCCTTCGACGACACGCTGGATGGCGGCGCCGGCAATGACACGCTCATCGGCGGCAATGGGCGCGACACTGCCAGCTATGCCTGGAACACCGCCGCGCAGGGCATCCGCGCCAATCCCCTCGGCGCCACGGATGGCCAGGGCGGCACCGACACCTATGTCTCCATCGAGGCGGTGAATGGCGGGGCAGGCAATGACGTGCTCGACTTCTCCAGCGCCACGGTCGGGTGGGTGCTGGGCGGCGGCGCCGGCGACGACACGCTGATCGGCGGCTCGGGCAACGACCTGCTGGATGGCAGCATCGGCACCGACACCCTCTCCTATGCCGCCAACACCGCGGCGCAGGGCGTCACCCTCACCGCCACCGGCGGCACGGATGGGCTGGGCGGCACCGACACGCTTGCGGGCATCGAGGTGGTGATCGGCGGCGCCGGCAACGACGTCATCAACTTCGGCGCCGCCCAAGGCAGCGTGACGCTGTCCGGCGGGCTGGGGAACGACGTGCTCTCCGGCAATTTCGGCAATGACCTGCTGGATGGCGGCCTGGGCAGCGACACGCTGAATGGCGGTGCCGGCACCGATGCCGTCAGCTACGCCGCCAACACCGCGTCCCAGGCGGTGACGCTGACGCTGGATGGCGGCAGCGACGGGCAGGGCGGCACCGACCGCTTCACCGGCATCGAATCCGTGCTGGCCGGCGCGGGCAACGACGTCGTCGACTTCGCGCTCTCCACCCTGTCCGGCACGCTGGCGGGCAATGACGGCGACGACTGGCTGGCCGCCGGCGCCGGCAGCCACACGCTGGATGGCGGGGCGGGCTTCGACACCGTCAGCTACGCCACCAACGGCTCCGGGCAGGGCGTGATCCTCACCACCACCGGGGGCCAGGATGGGCGG
Organism: Rubritepida sp.; assembly: GCA_041639675.1. GTDB lineage: Bacteria > Pseudomonadota > Alphaproteobacteria > Acetobacterales > Acetobacteraceae > Roseococcus. The sequence continues at coordinate 14,393 of JBEQBS010000043.1, forward strand.
GGCTATACCGACCGCCTGATCGGCATCGAGGCGGTGATCGGCGGCGCGGGCAACGACGCCATCAACTTCGGCGCCGCCACCACCCGCGGCGTGCTGATCGGTGGCGCCGGGCGGGACACGCTGACCGGCGGCGCGGGCGACGACACGCTGACCGGCGGCGCCGGCGACGACACGCTGGATGGCGGGGCGGGGTCGGACCTCGCCTCCTACGCCGCCAACACGGCGGGCCAGGGCGTCGCCCTCACCATCACTGGCGGCGCGGATGGGCTGGGCGGCACCGACAGCTTCCAGCGCATCGAGCGCGTGGAGGCCGGGGCCGGCGACGATTCGGTGGATTTCTCGGCCGCGACGGCGGCGGCGGTGCTGGCGGGCGGCGACGGGGCGGACACGCTCACCGGCGGCGGCGGC
>JBEQBS010000044.1:0-14772 GCA_041639675.1 Rubritepida sp.
CCTGCATGTCCAGCGCGGTGTCCCCCACATACCAGGCGCCGGGGCCGGGTGCGGCGCCCATCGCCGCCAGCGCCATCAGCAGCGGCGCCGCGTCGGGCTTGTCGGCCACCGCATCGCCCGCGCCCACCAGCGCGCCGAAGCGCCAGCCCAGATGCGCCGCCTCCGCCCGCAGCAGCGGCCCCTGCTTGTTGGAGACGACGCCGCGCGGCACGCCCTCCAGCGCCTCCAGCATCGCCGGCACGCCGGGCATCGGCCGCAGCACGTCGAGGTGGCAGGAGCGCACGGCGGCGTAGAACACCTCCCGCGCCTCCTCCCACCGCGCGCCGAACATGTCGGGGAAGGATTCGCGCAAGGAGCGGCGGACATTGCCCAGCACCTGCGCGCGGTCCCATTCCGCCATGCCGAAATGCCGGAAGGTCGCGTTCAGCCCGTGCTGGATGGCCGCCCAGCCATCCACCAGCGTGTTGTCCCAGTCGAACAGCAGGAGGCTAGGCCGCGTCATTCCGCCCGCCCTGCACGTGCCGCGCGAAGAGCGCGAAGAGCCGCCGCGCCACCGGCCCCACCCTGCCCTCGCCCACCGGCGCGCCGTCAATGCGGATGATGGGCTTCACGAAGGAGGTGGCGCTGGTCAGGAAGGCCTCGCGCGCCTCGCGCAGTTCCTCCAGCGAATACTCGCCCAGTTCGAAGGCGATGCCCTCCGCCTCCAGCTCCGCCATCAGGGCGGCGCGGGTGCAGCCGGGCAGGATGGCATGGTCCAGCTGGCGGGTGCGCAGCCGCCCCTGCGCGTCCACGATCCAGAAGGAGGTCGCCGCGCCTTCCCGCACCATGCCCGTGGCCGCGTCGAACAGGATGGCCTCCGTGGCGCCGGCCTCGCGCGCCGCCTGGCGGGCCAGCACGTTGGGCAGCAGGTTCACCGTCTTGATGTCGCAGCGCGCCCAGCGCAGGTCCGGCGCGGTGATGGCCGTGCCGGTCCAGGCATCCACGTCGCGCGGATAGGGCGGGATGCGCCGCACCGTCACCACCAGCGCCGGCGGCACCGCGCGCGCCGGGAAGGCGTGGTCCCGCCGCGCCACGCCGCGCGTCACCTGCATGTAGAGCAAGCCTTCCGTGACGCGGTTGCGCCGCGCCACCTCCGCCAGCACCTGGCGCAGGCTGGCGCGCGGCATGGGCATCGCCATGCGGATTTCGCGCAAGGACCGCTCCAGCCGGTCCAGGTGCAGCGCCTCGTCCACGAAGCGGCCGGCATGCAGGTGCACCACCTCGTAGATGCCGTCGCCGAACTGGTAGCCGCGATCCTCGATGTTCACGCAGGCATCGCGTTGCGCGACGTAGCGGCCATTGACGTAGGCGACCTTGCTCATGCGCCGCTCCCGTTCGCGCGGTCCTCCGCCTGCACGCCCAGGAACTTCAGCTTGCGGTGCAGCGCGCTGCGCTCCATGCCCACGAAGTTGGCCGTGCGGCTGATGTTGCCGCCGAAGCGCATCAGCTGCGCCTCCAGGTACTGCTTCTCGAACATCTCGCGCGCCTCGCGCAGCGGCAGCGTCATGATCTCGCTGGAGCGGTCGAGGCGCAGCACGGCCGGCGCGGCGCCGACGATCTCCGGCGGCAGGGCGTCGGCGCGGATGGGCGTGCTGCTCTCGCCCGGCGCCATGATGAGCAGCCAGTCCACCAGGTTGCGCAGCTGGCGCACATTGCCCGGCCAGTCATAGGTCTGGAGCGCGGCCAGCGTGTCCTCCGCCAGCTCGCGCCGCGCCAGGCCCGAGGATTCGGCGGAGCGCGCCATGAAGTGCCGCGCCAGCGCCGGCACGTCCTCGCGCCGCTCCCGAAGCGCGGGCATGCGCAGCGGCACGACGGAAAGGCGGTAGAACAGGTCCTCGCGGAAGCGCCCGGCGGCGATCTCGGCCTGGAGGTCCTTGTTGGTGGTGGCGATGACGCGCACATCCACCTTCACGCGCGTGGCGCCGCCGATGCGCTCGAAGCCCTGCTCCTGCAACGCGCGCACGATCTTGCCCTGGGTTTCCAGCGGCATGTCCGCCACCTCGTCCAGCAGCAGCGTGCCGCCATGGGCGCGCTCCAGCACGCCGGCGCGGCGGGGGCTGTCGCCGCTGGGCTCCACGCCGAACAGCTCGGTCTCGATGCTGGCGGGGTTCAGCGTGGCGCAGTTCAGCGCGACGAAGGGCCCCTCGGCGCGGCGGGAGCGCGCGTGCAGCATGCGCGCCGCCACCTCCTTGCCCGTGCCGGCGGGGCCGGCGATCAGCACGCGCGAATTGGTGGGCGCGATCTTCTCGATGGCGCCGCGCAGCTGCGCCATGGCTGGCGAGGCGCCGACCAGCTCGGCCTCCGCCCCCGCGCGCAGGCGCAGGTCCATGATCTCGCGCTTCAGCCGCGCCGCCTCCAGCGCGCGCTGGACGATCAGCAGCAGGCGGTCGCTCTTGAAGGGCTTCTCGATGAAGTCGTAGGCGCCGTTCTGGATCGCCTGCACCGCGGTCTCGATGGTGCCGTGGCCGGAGATCATCACGCAGGGCACCACCGGCTCCTCGCGGTGCATCGCCTCCAGGATGCCCAGCCCGTCGAGCCGCGAATTGGCCACCCAGTTGTCGTGGATGACCAGCGCGGGCCGGCGCGGGCGTAAATGCGCCAGCGCCACGTCGCTGTTCTGGGCCTGCCGCGTCTCGTAGCCCTCATCCGACAGGATGCCGTCAATCAGCGAGCGGATATCCGGCTCGTCGTCAACGATCAGGATGTCATGCGCCATCGTCGCGCTCCATCGCCGCAAGCTCGGCCACGCGGGCCGGCAGCAGCAGCTCCGCCCGCGCGCCCTGGCCGCCGGGCGCGTCCCGCAGCGCCAGCCGGCCGCCGTGGTCTTCCATGATCTTCTTCACGATCGCCAGCCCCAGCCCCGTGCCCTTCGTCTTGTGCGTCACGTAGGGTTCCGTCAAGCGCTCGCGCTCCTCGCCGGCGGGCAGCCCCACCCCGTCATCCTCCACCGCCACGCAGATCATGCTCCCGGCCATTTCCAGCGCAACGCGGATGCGGCCCAGCGGCTGCGGCGGCGCCTCCTCCATGGCGGCGCGGGCGGCGATGGAATCGGCGGCGTTCTGCAGCAGGTTGGTCAGCGCCTGGTTGATGAGGCGCCGGTCGCACAGGGCATGCACCTCCACCGGCGGCAGCGACACCTCGAAGGCGACCTCGGGCCGGGCGTTCTGCTGGAGGACCAAGGCCTCCCGCACCACGCGGCGCATCTCCTCCTGGCGCATCACCGGCTGGGGCATGCGGGCGAAGGCGCTGAACTCGTCCACCATGCGGCCGATGTCGCCCACCTGGCGCACGATGGTGTCGGTGCAGGCCCGGAAGGTGTCCGGGTCGTCGGTGATCTGCTTGAGGTAGCGCCGCTTCAGCCGCTCGGCGGACAGCTGGATGGGCGTCAGCGGGTTCTTGATCTCATGCGCGATGCGCCGCGCCACATCGGCCCAGGCTGCCTGGCGCTGCGCCACCAGCAGGGCGGAGATGTCGTCGAAGGTCAGCACGAAGCCCGCCCCCTCCATCTCCGGCGACAGCCGCGCCAGCAGGGTGCGACGCTCCGAGGGCGGGCCGACTTTAATCTCCCGCGTACCGCCCGAGCCCGCCAGCAGCGGCGCGAATTCCGGCGCCACCTCCGCCATTGGCTGGCCGATCGCCTGCTCCAGCTCCACCCCCAGCAGCTGCGAGGCCGAGCGGTTGGGCAGGTTCACCCGCTTCCCGGCATCCAGCCCCACCACCCCGGCCGAGACGCCGCCCAGCACGGCTTCCGTGAAGACCTGCCGCTCCTCGATCTGCCGGTAGGCCTCCATCAGCTCGCTGCGCTGCGCCGCCAGCTGGTTGGTCATGCGGTTGAAGGCGCGGCTCAGGCTGCCGACCTCGTCATCCGCGTCCCCCTCCTCCACCCGCACGCTCAGGTCGCCGCCGCGCACGCGCTCGGCGGCGGTGATGAGGCGCGAGATGGGGCCGGCAAGCTGGTTGGCCAGCAGCAGCCCGATCAGCACGGCGGCCAGCAGCACCAGTACCGCGCCCACGGCGAAGATCATCACGAAGGTGACCTGGAGCCCCTCGCGGTTGCGGTCCAGCGCCTGATAGGCGGTGACGGCGGCCTCGGTGCGCTGCATGTGCTCCAGCACGCTCGCATCCACCGGCCGGCCGATCATCAGCAGCATGCCCGAGGCCTGGTTCAGCGCCACCACCGCGCGCACCCGCCCTTCCTCGTCGCCGGTGACGACGGCCACCTCTCCCTCCTTCGCCGTGTCCACCGCCCAGGCCGGCGGGGGCGAAAGGGTGAACTGCGCCGTCATCCCCGCATGGGCCACGATGCGCCCCAGGATCGGCTCGAAGACCACCGCCTCCGTCAGGCCGCGGATGCCGGCCTGCGTGGCCACCACGCGGGCGAAGGCCAGGGACTGGTCGGGCAGCAGCACGGTGGCGCGGTTGAGGTCGTTGGCCATGGCCAGCGCATCGGCGCGGATGTTGTTCTGGTGCTCCTCCAGGTAGGCGCGGGAGGCCGACAGCGATGCCTCCAGCGCCACCCGCACGCGGTCGCTGAACCAGGCCTGGATCCCGAGGTTGAAGAACAGCGCCGCGAAGCCCGCCATCAGCATGGCCGGCACCACGGCGACGACGCTGAACAGCAGCACCAGCCGCGTGTGCAGCCGCGACCCCGCGGCGCCGCGCCGCCGCTCCACCCACACCCGCACCAGCCGCCCGGCGAGGCTCGCCACCAGCAGCAGGATGACGGCCAGGTTCACCAGCACGATGCCGACCACCTGGCCCGGGCGCGTCGGCCCCAGCGGGCTGCCGTCGCTCAGCAGCACGAAGGTGGCGATGCCCATGAACAGCGCGCCCAGCGCCAGGCCGAGCGTGACGCCGCGGCCCAGCAGCATGTCCGCCACGCGCCGCAGGAACGGCACGCGGGCCTTGGGCATCAGGCCAGCCCCCGGACGACCGGCAGATCCAGGTCCTTCAGCTTCTTGCGAAGGGTGTTGCGGTTCAGCCCCAGCATCGCCGCCGCCTTGATCTGGTTGCCCCGCGTGGCCGAGAGCGCAAGGCGCAGCAGCGGCCGCTCCACCTCCGCGATCACGCGGTCATGCAGGTCGCGGATCGGCATGCCGTCCTTGTGCGCGGCCATGAAGGCCTTGAGGTGGCGCTCCACCGCCTGCTCCAGCGTCTCGCTGCCGCGCGGCGCGCCGGATTCCGCCGGCGCCTCCGCCTCGCTCAGCTCCGCGCCCACCGCCTCCTCGCCGATGATCTCCTGCGGATACAGGGCGGCGAGGCGGCGCATCAGGTTCTCCAGCTCCCGCGCATTGCCCGGCCAGGCGTGGCGCTTGAGGCGCTCCATCGCCTCCGCCGTCAGGGACTTCGCAGGCAGGCCGGAAGCCCGCGCGCGCTCCAGGAAGTGGCGCGCCAGCAGCGGGATGTCCTCCGTGCGCTCCCGCAGCGGCGGCAGGCGGATGGGCACGACGTTGAGGCGGTAGAACAGGTCCTCGCGGAACAGCCCGGCGCGGATGGAGGCGCGCAGGTCCCGGTGCGTCGCCGCCACGATGCGCACATTGGCCTTGATCGGCGCGCGCCCGCCGACGGTGGTGAACTCGCCCTCCTGCAGCACGCGCAGCAGGCGCGTCTGCGCCTCGGGCGGCATGTCGCCGATCTCGTCCAGGAAGAGCGTGCCGCCGGCCGCCTGCTCGAAGCGGCCGATGCCGCGCGTCAGCGCGCCGGTGAAGGCGCCGCGCTCATGGCCGAACAGCTCGCTCTCGATCAGCTCGCGCGGGATGGCGGCCATGTTGATCGCCACGAACGGCCCGGTGCGGCGCTTGCCGTAGTCGTGCAGGGCGCGCGCCACCAGCTCCTTACCGGTGCCGCTCTCGCCCGTCACCATCACCGTCAGGTCCGCGGTGGTGAGGCGCGCGACGGTGCGGTAGATCTCCTGCATGGCCGGGCTGCGGCCGACCAGCGGCAGGCGCTCGCCCTCGGCATCCTCCTCGCCCGGCGTGGCCTTGGCGGGGCTGGCAAGCGCGCGCTCCACCACGCTCAGCAGCTCCTTCAGGTCGAAGGGCTTGGGCAGGTACTCGAAGGCGCCGCGCTGGGCGGCCTTCACGGCGGTGGTGAAGGTGCTCTGCGCGCTCATCACCACCACGCGCAGCTCCGGGCGCACGCGCTTCATGCGCGGCAGCAGGTCCAGCCCGTTCTCGTCGGGCATCACCACATCCGTCACCACCAGGTCGCCCTCGCCATCCTCCACCCAGCGCCACAGCGTGGAGGCGGAGGAGGTGGCGCGCACGGTGTAGCCGGCGCGCTGCAGCGCCTGGGACAGCACGGTGCGGATCGCGCGGTCGTCATCGGCGATCAGGACGGTGCGGCTCTCGGTCATTCGTCGTTCTCCGGCACCGCCGCGCCCGCGGGCGCACCGGGGAGTGAAAGGCGGAAGGTGGTGCGGCCGGGCCGGCTGTCGCACTCGATCAGCCCGCCATGGTTGCTCACCAGCTTGGCGACCAGCGCCAGGCCCAGCCCCTGTCCGCTCTTCTTCGTGGTCACGAAGGGCTCGAACAGGGTGGCGCGCAGCGGCTCGGGGATGCCGGGGCCGTTGTCGCGCACCATCACGGTCAGCGGCAGGTGCACGCGCTCGCTGCTGCCGGGCACGGCGATGCGCACGCCGTGGTGGTAGGCGGTGACGAGCTGGATCTCGCCGTCGCGCGGGTCCACCGCCTCGGCGGCGTTCTTCACCAGGTTCAGCAGGATCTGCACCAGCTGGTCGCGGTCCCCCCACACGGAGGGCAGCGAGGGATCGTATTCTTCGACGATGCGCAGGTGGGCCGCGAAGCCGCTCTGCGCCACGCGCTTCACGTGGTCCAGCACGGAATGGATGTTGACGGCGCGCGGCTCGATGGGCCGGTCGCCGAACATTTCCATGCGGTCCACCAGGGTGCGGATGCGGTCCGTCTCCTCCTGGATCAGCACGCACAATTCGCGGTCGCCCTCGGCGGCGCCCTGCTCCAGCAGCTGCGCCGCGCCGCGGATGCCGGAGAGCGGGTTCTTCACCTCATGCGCCAGCATCGCCGCCATGGCGGTCGCGCCCCGCGCCGCGCCCTGGAAGTGCAATTGCCGGTCCAGCATCGCCGCCGTGGAGCCATCCTGCAGGGTCAGCACCACATGGCCCGGCAGCTCGCCCAGCGGCGCGCCATGGGCCGAGACGCCGGAGCGGTGCAGGCGCGGCGATTCCAGCGCCAGGTCGTGGTCCGCCACCGGGCTTTCGGAGAAGCGCACCTGGTGCAGCAGCGCGAAGAGGCGGTTGTCGGCCGGCAGCAGCTCCTCCAGCGCCAGCCCCTGCAGGCTGGTCTGGGAGAGCTGGAAGAAGATCTCCGCCGCGGGGTTGGCGAGGCGGAAGCGGTTCTCGGCGTCCAGCACCACCGCGGGCAGCGGCAAGGCGGCCAGCACGGCGGCGCCGTCGGGCGCGGGGGCTGGGCGCGGCCGGCGCAGCATCCGGCCGATCACGCCATCGGCGGCCAGCACCATCACGCCGCCTCGCGGAAGGCGTCGCGCACCGCCTCCACGCCGCGCTCGATCAGCGGCGCGTAGAAGCGGCGCACCGCATCCTCCACCGCCTGCGGCGTTTCCAGCGTGTTGACGCGCGCGCGGAACTCGGCCGATCCCGGCAGGCCGCGCGAATACCAGGCGACGTGCTTGCGCGCCATGCGCAGCCCCGTGCCCTCGCCGTGATGCGCCAGCATGGCGGCGTGGTGCGCCAGCAGGATGGCCATCTGCGCCTCCAGCGCCGGGTCGGGCTCGCGCAGGCCCTCGCGCAGGAAGCGCGCCACCTGGCGCGGGAACCAGGGCCGGCCGTAGCAGCCGCGGCCGATCATCACCCCATCCGCGCCCGAGCGCCGCAGCGCCTCCGCCGCGTGCTCCACCTCCACGATGTCGCCATTGGCGATGACGGGGATGGAGACGGCCTCCTTCACCTCGCGGATGAAGTCCCAGTTGGCGGTGCCGGTGTAGAGCTGCTGGCGCGTGCGGCCATGGACCGTGACGAGCCGGATGCCGCATTCCTGCGCGATGCGCGCCAGGCGCGGCGCATTCAGGCTGCCATGGTCCCAGCCCATGCGCATCTTCAGCGTCACGGGCACGGGAACGGCCTTCACCACCGCCTCCAGGATGGCGGCGGCGCGCGGCTCGTCGCGCATCAGGGCGCTGCCCGCGCTCTGCCCCACCGCCACCTTCTTCACCGGGCAGCCGAAGTTGATGTCCACGATGGCCGCGCCGCGATCCACCACCAGCCGCGCGGCATCGGCCATCACGGCGGGCTCGCAGCCGGCGAGCTGCACGGAGGAGGGCGCGCCGAAGCCCTCGACCTCCGCCATCTTCAGGCTCTGCCGGTTCTCGCGGATCATGGCGGTGGAGGCGATCATCTCGCTCACCACCAGGCCGGTGCCCTCGGCGCGCGCCAGGCGGCGGAAAGGGAGGTCGGTGACGCCTGACATCGGCGCCAGGATCACCGGCGTCTCGATGCGCACGCCCGGCGCCAGCTCGATCGGGTTCAGGGGATTGCCCATCATTTGGGCACATCTACGCCGATCGGTCCGCTGCGTCCACGCTTGCGACGGCGCGAAATGTCACTAGACCGCTCAGGGCAATGACCATCGCCGCCCTCCTCCTTGCCGCCGGCCACGGCGCCCGCTTCGGCGCGCCGGAGCCCAAGCAGTACGCGCTGCTCGCCGGGCGGCCGGTGCTGCGCCATGCGGCGGAGGCGCTCTTGTCCTCCGGTCATGTCGGACTGCTGCAACCGGTCTGCGCGGCGGGCGAGGAGGCGCGGGTCGCCGGCATCCTGGCCGGGCTGCCGCACCGCCCGCCGGTGGCCGGCGGCGCCACCCGGCAGGCCAGCGTGCTGCGCGGGCTGGAGGCGCTGGAGGGCGCGGAACCGGCCATCGTCCTCGTGCATGACGCGGCGCGCCCGGTGATCCCTCCGGGCACGGTGGCGGCGCTGCTGGCGGCGCTGGAGACGCATCCCGGCGCCATCCCGGCCCAGCCGGTGAGCGACACGCTGAAGCGCGCCGATGGCGCCACCGTGCCGCGCGCCGGGCTGTTCCGCGCGCAGACGCCGCAGGGCTTCCGCTTCCCGGCGCTGCTGGCCGCCCACCGCGCCGCCACCGGCGAGGCGACGGACGACGCCCAGCTGCTGGAATGGGCCGGGCAGAAGGTGGCGCTGGTGCCGGGCCACGAGACCAACGTGAAGATCACCTTCCCCGAGGACCTGGCGCGCATGGAGGCGCTGATGACCCCGCAGATGTGGCCGCGCACCGGCCTGGGCTACGACGTGCACCGCCTGGTGCCGGGCCGGCCCTTGATCCTGTGCGGCGTCACCGTGCCGCATGAGATGGGCCTGGATGGGCATTCGGACGCCGATGTCGGCATCCATGCGCTGTGCGACGCCATCTATGGCGCGCTGGCGGAGGGCGACATCGGCCGCCACTTCCCGCCCAGCGAGGCGCAGTGGAAGGATGCCGACAGCGCGCGCTTCCTGGTGCATGCCGCCGGACGCATCGCCGCGCGCCGCGGGGTGCTGGTGAATGCCGACGTCACGCTGGTCTGCGAGCGGCCGAAGATCACGCCGCATGCGCCGGCGATGATCGCGCGGCTGGCCGCGCTGCTGGGCGTGCCGGAGGGGCGCGTCGGGGTGAAGGCGACGACCAGCGAGCGCCTGGGCTTCACCGGCCGCAGCGAAGGCATCGCCGCCCAGGCCGCGGTGTCCATCCTGGTGCCGGCGGGGGGCTGACGGCGCGGACAGCACGGCCAAACCACCACGACCGGTGCCGCCGACGCAGCATCCGGCCGCATCGCGGCCGGCGCCGCCCACCTGCCCTGCCCGCCAGTGCAGCCGCCGCGCGGCGCAGACAAGCGCGCGGAGCGCGCGCCCGGCGCCTGAGGGCAAAAAAAAGGTGCTTCCCGCGAACGGGAAGCACCCAAGGCAAGGTTGAGGAAGGCAAAGCTGTCGGGGACCAATGATCCCTGACACGGCGGAAATGGGACGCCCCGCGAAAGCTTCAATGGTCCCCGGCAGGGGAAAAATGACACCCACGTCACCTGTTGCCCATCTGCAACACCCCTTCCGGCAGGTGGGTCCGCGCTGATATCCTGCGGCAAACAGGAGGATACCCGCATGGCCACGCATGACGCCGCCATCATCGGCTGGGCGCATAGCCGCTTCGGCCGGCTGGAGGACGCGCCGGACACCGAGGCGCTGATCGGCCTGGTGGCGCGCCAGGCCATCGCCGATGCCGGCATCGAGCCGCAGGAGGTGGATGCGGTCTTCCTCGGCTCCTACAACAACGGCTTCCAGGCGCAGGACTTCCCCTCCTCGCTGGTGTTCCAGGCGGTGCCGGAGCTGCGCTTCAAGCCCGCCACGCGGCTGGAGAATGCCTGCGCCACCGGATCGGCCGCCATCCATGGCGCGCTGGACTTCCTGGGCGCCAGGCGCGGCCGCATCACCCTGGTGGTGGGGGTGGAGAAGATGACCGCCGTCAGCGGCCAGCGCGTGGGCGAGATCCTGCTCAGCGCCTCCTACGTGAAGGGCGAGGCCGGCATCCAGGCCGGTTTCGCCGGCGTCTTCGCCCGCATCGCCGAGGCATATTTCCAGAAGCATGGCGACCAGTCGGACGCGCTGGCCGCCATCGCCGCCAAGAACCACCGCAACGGCGTGGACAACCCCTTCGCGCAGATGCGCAAGGACCTGGGCTACGCCTTCTGCCGCGCCGAGAGCGAGAAGAACCCCTTCGTTGCCGGCCCGCTGAAGCGCACCGACTGCTCGCTGGTGAGCGACGGCGCCGCCGCCATCGTGATCGCCGAGGGCGACGTGGCCGGCGCCGCCCGCCGCGCCGTGCGCTTCCGCGCCACGGCGCAGGTGAACGACCTGCTGCCCATCGCCGCGCGCGACATCACCCGCTTCGAGGGCGCGCGCGAGGCGTGGGGGCGCGCGCTGGCCGATGCCGGGCTGCGTCTGGAGGACCTCTCCTTCGCCGAGGTGCATGACTGCTTCACCATCGCCGAACTCATCGAATACGAGGCAATGGGCCTGGTGCCCGAGGGCCAGGGCGCGCGCGCGGCGCTGGAGGGCTGGACGCAGCGCGACGGCCGCCTGCCGGTGAACCGTTCCGGCGGGCTGAAGTCCAAGGGGCACCCGATCGGCGCCACGGGCGTCTCCATGCACGCGCTGGCCGCGATGCAGCTCTGCGGCGAGGCCGGCGAGATGCAGCTGCCGCGCGCCGATGTCGCGGGCGTGTTCAACATGGGCGGCGCGGCGGTGGCGAACTATGTCTCGGTGCTGGAGCGCCGGTAGCCCAGCGACATCGAGGCCGCGGCGGCGGCGATCACCACCGCATCCATCGCCCGGCGCAGCGTGCCGGTCGGCCCCATGGCGGTCAGGGCGCCGACGATGCGCCCCGCATGGTCGCGCAGCGGCGCGGCCAGCGCATCCACGCCCGGCAGCACGGCGCCGCTGATGCGCACCGCCGCCTCGCCCGCCAGGGCGCGGGCGCTGGCGGAATGCGGCGGCAGCACCGCGCCCAGGCGCGACTGCACCGCCACCGCGCCGGGCGCCACCTCCATCGCCGCCACCAGCCCGCCGGGCAGCACCAGCAGGCAGGTCGCGCCGGTTTCCTCGCGCAGCGCCAGCAGGGCGGGGGCGGCAGCGCGCGCCACGTCCAGCCGGCCCAGCGCCGCCAGCCCCAGCCGCAGCGCCGCCGGGCCGAGGGCGTAGCGGCCGCTCGCGGCCTCCTGCATCGCCAGCCCGGTCTCCACCAGGCTCTTCAGGTAGCGATGCGCCTTGGCGGGCGGCATGCCGGCGCCACGCGCCACGGCGGCCAGGGTCGCGGGGGCGGCGGCGGCCAGGGCGTCCAGCACCAGGGCGGCGTGCTCGACCGACTGCACCCGGCCGCGGCGGTCCTCGTCATCCATCGGGGCCTCCTTACGCATTGCGCGATGCGCTCCACTATGCGTAAAACCATGGGACGGAGGAACCCCCGCGATGAACGTGATGCTGTCCACCGCCATCGCCGGCTACATGTCCGGCTTCGGCAACGGCTTCGAGACGGAGGCGCTGCCCGGCGCGCTGCCGGTCGGCCGCAACTCGCCGCAGCGCTGCGCCTATGGCCTCTATGCCGAGCAGCTCTCCGGCTCGCCCTTCACCGCGCCGAGGGCGTCGAACGAGCGCTCCTGGCTCTACCGCATCCGCCCCACCATCGCGCATTGGGGCAGGATGCGGCCCGCGCCGATGGGCGCGTGGCGTTCGGCGCCGTGCGAGGAAGGCCGCGACCTGCCGCCGGCGCCGATGCGCTGGGCGCCCGTGCCCATCACCGGCGGCACCTTCATCGAGGGCATCCACACCGTCACCACCGCCGGCGATGCGGGCGCGCAGGCCGGCATGGCGGCCTCGCTCTGGCTCTGCGACCGCAGCATGGTGGATGAGGTGTTCTGGAACGCCGATGCCGAGATGCTGCTGGTGCCCCAGCAGGGCGCGCTGCGCCTGCGCACCGAATTCGGCCGCATCGCGCTGGAGCCGGGCGAGGTCGCCGTCATCCCGCGCGGGGTGAAGTTCGCGGTGGACGTGGACGGCCCTTCGCGCGGCTACCTGTGCGAGAATTACGGCGGCGCCTTCACCCTGCCCGAGCGCGGCCCGATCGGCGCCAATTGCCTGGCCAACCCCCGCGACTTCCTGACGCCCGTGGCGCATTACGAGGACCGCGAGGCCCCGCACCGCCTGCTGGTGAAGTGGGGCGGCCGGCTGTGGGAGAGCGAGATCCCGTGGTCGCCGCTCGACGTGGTGGCCTGGCACGGCAACTACGCGCCCTACAAGTACGACCTGCGCCGCTACTCCCCGGTCGGCCCGCTGCTGTTCGACCACGCGGACCCGTCCATCTTCACGGTCCTCACCGCGCCCTCCGAGACGCCGGGCACCGCCAACATTGACTTCGTGATCTTCCCCGACCGCTGGATGGTGGCCGAGAACACCTTCCGCCCGCCCTGGTACCACATGAACGTGATGAGCGAGTTCATGGGCCTGATCTACGGCGCCTACGACGCCAAGCCGGAGGGATTCAAGCCCGGCGGCGTGTCGCTGCACAACCAGATGCTGCCGCACGGCCCGGACGTGGACGCCTTCGAGCGCGCCTCGAACGCCCCCTTGGCCCCGCACAAGCTGGAGGGCACCATGGCCTTCATGTTCGAGACCCGCCTGCCCCAGCGCGTGACCGACTGGGCCGCCGCCTCCCCGCAGCGGGAGGCCTCATACGAGACCTATGGCTTGTCGCTGAAGCGCCATTTCGACGCGGGGCGGCCGTGATGCGCTCCTGGGTCGAATCGGCGAACGGCCACCCGGATTTTCCGATCGAGAACCTGCCGCTGGGCGTCTTCTCCGTGGGTGGCGGCCCGCCGCGTGCCGGGGTGGCGATCGGCGACATGGTGCTGGACCTCGCGGCGGCCGGCATCGCCGTGCCGGTGCCGCTCAACGCCTTCCTGGCCCGCGGCGCGGCTGCGCGGCGGGACCTGCGCGCGCGGGTGACGGCGCTGCTGGAACACGGCGCCACGCCGCACCCGCAGTGGCTGCACGCGCAGGATGCGGTGACGATGCACCTGCCCGCGCAGATCGGCGACTACACGGATTTCTACGTCGGCATCCACCACGCCACCGCGGTGGGCAAGCTGTTCCGCCCCGACGCGCCCCTGCTGCCCAACTACAAGCACATCCCCATCGGCTATCACGGCCGCGCCTCCTCCGTGGTGCCTTCCGGCACGCCGATCCGCCGGCCGCGCGGGCAATTGCCGAGCAGCGACGGCCCGCGCTACGCCCCCTGCGGCAAGCTGGACTACGAGCTGGAACTGGGCTTCTGGGTCGGCCCGGGCAATGCCATGGGCGAGGCCATCCCGATCGCGGCAGCGGCCGACCACATCGCCGGCTACTGCCTGCTCAACGACTGGTCGGCGCGCGACATCCAGGGCTGGGAATACCAGCCGCTCGGCCCCTTCCTGGCCAAGAGCTTCGGCACCACCATCAGCCCCTGGATCATCACGCCCGAGGCGCTGGCGCCCTTCCGCATGCCGGTGCCGCCGCGCCCCGATGGCGACCCCGCCCCCCTGCCCTACCTGCACGACGCCACGGACCATGCGCAGGGCGCGCTGAACCTGGAGCTGGAGGTGCTGCTGTCCACCACCGCCATGCGCGCGGCCGGCATGGCCCCGCACCGCATCAGCCTCAGCCACGCGCGCCACCTGTACTTCACGCCGGCGCAGATGCTGGCGCATCACGCCAGCGGCGGCTGCCCCCTGAACCCCGGCGACCTCATGGGCACCGGCACCATCAGCGGGCCGGACCGCGCCGGCGCCGGCTCGCTGCTGGAAGCCAGCATGGGTGGCAAGGAGCCGATCACCCTGCCCGGCGGCGAGACGCGCACCTTCCTGGAGGATGGCGACGAGGTGACGCTGACCGCGCGGGCCAGCACGCCGGGGGCGGTGCCGATCGGCTTCGGGGCCTGCGTCGGGCGGATCACGCCCGCGGGATAACCGGGCGGATCACGGCCTCGGGGTGGTGGTCAGGCCATCGGGTTGTGCCCGCCCCTTCGCCTCGCCTGCGGTGACCGCAGGTCGCAGGGGCTCCGGCGATGCGCGCGGCCCGCGCGCGGCTGTGTCCAGGCGCCGCGTGCCGCCCGCCGTCAGGCGGCCGCCGCGCCCACGCCGTCCCGCCCTTCCTCCACCGCGTGGCAG
>JBEQBS010000045.1:0-14512 GCA_041639675.1 Rubritepida sp.
AGGAAGGTCATGCGGAAGGCGAGGCCGATGGGGCGAGGCTGGCCGTGCATGCCAGGGCGCTGCACCGGCATTGGCTGGCGGATGCCCTGCCGCCGCCGCCCCGGCGGCCGGCGCGCGGGCGGCCGCTGCGCCTTGGCCTCCTGTCGCCCGGATTTGGCCGCCACCCGGTGGGCTGGCTGACCGTCGCCGGGCTGGAGGCGTTGCCGGCGCATGGCTTCGTGCTGGTCGGCGCCTCGCTGCGCCCGCATGACGACCCGCTGGCACGCCGGTTCCACGCCGCGGCGGCCGAGTGGCACGAATTGCCGCCCACGCTGGACGATCGCGCCCTGGCCGACCGCCTCCGGGCGATGGATCTCGACATCCTGCTGGAGATGGGCGGGCATGGCGAGGGCGGACGCGCCGCGGCGCTGCGCTTCCGCCCGGCGCCGGTGCAGGTGAAGTGGGTGGGCGCCCAATCCGCCTCCACCGGCGTGCCGGGCATCGGCTGGATGCTTTCCGACGGACGCGAGACGCCGGAGGGGCACGAAGCCTTCTACACGGAGCGGCTGCTGCGCCTGCCGGATGGCTACGTCTGCTACGCCGCGCCGCCCTATGCGCCGGCGCCGGGGCCGCTGCCGGCGCTGGCCGGCGGCCACGTCACCTTCGGCTGCTTCAACAACCTGCAGAAGGTGACGCAGGCGACCAGGCGCGCCTGGGCGGCCATCCTGCACGCCGTGCCGGGCGCCCGGCTGCGCCTGCACACCCATGCGCTGGGCGACGGCCCGACGCGCGACGCCTTCCGTGCCCTGTGCGAGGAGGACGGCATCCCCGCCGAGCGGCTGGAGCTTGGCGGGCCGTTGGCGCATGAGCGGCTGCTCGCCGCCTATCGCGAGGTGGACATCTCGCTGGACGCCTTCCCGTATTCCGGCGGGCTGACCGTCTGCGAGTCGCTGTGGATGGGGGTGCCGGTGGTGGCGCTGGCGGGCACGCATTTCGCCGGGCGGCATGCGCTGTCGCACCTCACCTCGCTCGGCATGGCGGATTGGTGCGCGGCGGACCCGCGGGGCTACGTGGCGCGCGCCGTCGCGGCCGCGCAGGATCTGCCGGGGCTGGCGGCCATCCGGGCCGGGCTGCGCGGCCGCATGCGGTCCTCGCCGCTGATGGACGCGCCGCGCTTCGGCGCCAACCTGGCGGCGGCGTTGCGCCATGCCTTCGAGGCCGCTTGACCGCGGGGGGGGCGCGGGGCGACACGCGGGGCATGAGCATCCCCGAACTCGCCAGCCACCGCGGCGGCGCCTTCCTGTGGCCGGAGAACAGCTTGCTGGCGTTCCGCGAGGCGTGCGCGATGGAGGCCGAGCAGGTGGAGCTGGATATCCATGCCAGCCGCGATGGCGAGCCGGTGGTGATGCACGACGCGACGCTGAACCGCACCACGGACGGCAGCGGCCCCGTGGCCGCGCTGGACTGGGAGGCGCTGCGTCGCCTGCGCGTGCGCGGCACCGGCGGCGAGCCCATCCCCCACCTGCGCGAGGCCGCGCGCGTGATCGCCGAGGGCGGCAAGATCCTGCGGCTGGAGGTGAAGCCCGACCTCCAGGGCGCCTGCTACCCGGGGCTGCTGCGCGCGGCCGCCCATGCCCTGCCCGCGCGGGAACGCACCGTGCTGATGTCCTTCGCGCCGGCGGTGGTGGCGGAGGCCGCGGCGCTGGGCGGCTGGAGGCAGACGGTGCTGCTGGTGGAGGACCGCCAGCTGCCGGCCATGCGGGCCGAGGACCTGGTGGCCGCCTGCCGCGCCTGTGGGGCGACGGAGCTGGGCGTCAGCATCGCCGTGCTGCGGCCGGAGGTCGCGCGGGGCGTCAAGGCGGCGGGTCTGCGGCTCTCGGTCTGGGCGGCGAACCATGCGCCGAGCCTGAAGCGGGCGCTGGACCCGGCGCTGGGCCTGGACGCCATCGCCACCGACGACCCGCCCCTGGCCGCGGCCATGCGGGAGGACGCAAAGCGCTTGCGGAACGGCTGAACGGACGACTAGCCTCCCTGCCAAGACAGGGAGGAACAATGCCGGGACAGCCCATCCTGGAGGCGGAATCCGTTTCGCTCCGCTTCGGCGGCGTGCGCGCGCTCACGGACGTCTCCTTCGCCGTGCAGCCGGGCGAGGTCTTCTCCATCATCGGGCCCAATGGCGCCGGCAAGACCTCCATGGTCAACTGCGTGTCCGGCCGCTACCGCCCCACCGAGGGGCGCATCCGCTTCGAGGGGCAGGACATCACGCGCCTGCCGACCAACCGGCGCGCCGCGCTGGGGCTGGGCCGCACCTTCCAGAACCTGGCGCTGTTCGGCCACATGAGCGTGCTGGACAACATCATGGTCGGCCGCCACCACCTGATGAGATCCGGCTTCCTGCGCGGCATGGTGCATTGGATCGGCGGGGCGCGGCAGGAGGAGCTGCGCCACCGCGCGGCGGTGGAGGAAATCATTGACTTCCTGGAGATCCAGCACGTGCGCAAGGCGCCCGCGGGCACGCTGAGCTACGGGCTGCGCAAGCGGGTGGAGCTGGCGCGGGCCGTGGCGCTGCGGCCGAAGCTGATCCTGCTGGACGAGCCGATGGCGGGCATGAACCTGGAAGAGAAGGAGGACATGGCCCGCTTCATCCTCGACCTCAACCAGGAATGGGGCATGACGGTGCTGATGATCGAGCACGACATGGGCGTGGTGATGGACATCAGCCACCGCGTGATGGTGCTGGATTTCGGCCGCCGCATCGCGGAGGGCCGGCCGGAGGAGGTGCTGGCCGACCCCCATGTGAAGAAGGCCTATCTCGGCGAAGTGGACGACGAGGCGGCATGACCGACACCCTGCCGAAGCTGCTGGAGCGCAACGCGCGCGAGCATGGCGGCGAGGTCGCGCTGCGCGAGAAGCACCTGGGCATCTGGCGCAGCTTCACCTGGGCGCAGTACCGCGACCGGGCGCGCGGCTTCGCGCTGGGGCTGCGGGCCATCGGCGTGCAGCCGGGCGAGGTGGTGGCCATCATCGGCGACAACCGGCCCGACTGGGTGATGGCGGAGGTGGCGGCGCATGCCATCGGCTGCCGCAGCCTCGGCCTGTACCGCGACAGCATGGAGGATGAGGTCGAGTACCTGCTGGGCTTCACCGACGCCGCCATCGTCTTCGCCGAGGATGAGGAGCAGGTGGACAAGCTGCTGAACATCCGCGAGCGCCTGCCGAAGCTGCGGCGCATCGTGTTCAGCGACGGGCGCGGGATGCGCAAGCTGACCGATGGCCGCCTGCTGGCGGCGGAGGACCTGATCCAGCTCGGCGTCGCGCGCGACCCGGCGGAGTGGGACGCCATGGTGGCGGCCACGCGGGCGGAGGATGTGGCGGTGCTCTGCACCACCTCCGGCACCACGGCGCGGCCGAAGCTGGCGCAGCTCACCGCCGGCGCGCTGGTGCGCCATTGCGAGGCGTATCTCGCCGCCGATCCGAAGGGGCCGGAGGACGAATACGTCAGCGTGCTGCCGCTGCCCTGGATCATGGAGCAGCTCTACGCGCTGGGCTGGAACCTCATCTCCCGCATGAAGGTGAACTTCGTCGAGGAGCCCGAGACGACCATGGCCGATTTTCGGGAGATCGGCCCCTCCTTCGTGCTCTTCGCGCCGCGCACCTGGGAGGCGCTGGCCGCGGAGGTGCGCGCGCGGGTGATGGATGCGAGCCCCCTGAAGCGCAAGCTGTTCGAGATGGGGATGGCGGCGGGCCTCAAGGCGCTGGAAACCGGCGGGCGCAGCGCCTTCGCGGACGGGATCCTGTTCCGCGCGCTGCGGGACCGGCTGGGCTTCTCCAACCTGCGCTCGGCTGCCACCGGCGGCGCGGCGCTGGGGCCGGATACCTTCCGGTTCTTCCTCGCGCTCGGCGTGCCGCTGCGCCAGCTCTACGGCCAGACGGAGACGCTGGGGGCCTATACGCTCCAGGTGCCGGGGCGGAGCGATTTCGACACGGTGGGCGTGCCCTTCAACGCCGCCATCGAGACGCGGATCAACGAGCCCGACGGCAATGGCGTGGGCGAGATCGTCACGCGCCACCCGCACATGTTCAGCGGCTATTTCGGCGTCAGCGAGACGGCGGACATCCGCGAGGGCTGGCTGCACACCGGCGATGCCGGCTTCTTCGACGGGCAGAAGCGGCTAGTGGTGATTGACCGCATCAAGGACATCGCCACCACCAGCACGGGCACGCGCTTCTCCCCGCAATACATCGAGAACAAGCTGAAGTTCAGCCCCTACGTGGCGGAGGCCGTGGTGCTGGGCGACGGCCGGCCGCATCTGGCCGCCATCATCTGCGTGCGCTTTCCCATCGTCAGCAAGTGGGCGGAACGCAACCGCATCGCCTTCACCACCTACACCGACCTCTCGGCCCGGCCGCAGGTGCAGGCGCTGATCGGCGCGGAGGTGGCGAAGGTCAACGCGACGCTGCCCGAGGCGCAGCGCATCCGCGACTTCGTGCTGCTCTACAAGGAGCTGGACGCCGACGACGAGGAGCTGACGCGCACCCGCAAGGTGCGGCGCGGCGTCATCAACCAGAAGTACGGCGACATCATCGCCGCCATCTATGCCGGCAGCGAGGCCATCCCGGTGGACACCACCATCACCTTCCAGGACGGCAGCAAGAGCCGCATCCGCACCACGCTGACCGTGCAGCGCGCGGCGCAACAGAAGGACGCCGCGTGATGGAATGGGCCCTGCTGCTGCAGCTGCTGGTGAACGGGCTGATCGTCGGCGCGCTGTATGGCGTCGTCGCGATGAGCTTCGTGCTGATCTACAAGGCGTCGCAGGTGGTGAACTTCGCCCAGGGGGAGTTCCTGCTGGTCGGCGCCTGGGCCTGCTGGTGGCTCATCACCCACCTGCAATTGCCGTTCTGGGCGGCCTTCCCGATGTGCCTGGCCTTCATGACGGTGTTCGGCATCGTGCTGCAGGTGGTGGTGCTGCGGCCGTTGATCGGCGAGCCGGTGATCTCGGTCATCATGGCGACCGTGGGCCTGTCCATCTTCTTCCAGGCGCTGATGAAGTGGATGTTCGGCGTCTTCGCCCAGCCATTCCCGCCGATCTTCACCACGGACCGCGTCTCGCTGCTGGGGCTGGAGGTGCAGAGCGTCTACCTGCTCTCGCTCGGGCTCTCGGCCTGCATCATGCTGGGCTTCTGGTGGTTCTTCACCTACTCCAGGCATGGCCTCGCCATGCGCGCCACGGCGTTCGACCAGCAGGTGGCGCAGTCGCTCGGCGTGTCGGTGCCGCGGGTCTTCGCCATGTCCTGGGCGATCTCGGCCGTCGTCTCCGCGGTGGCCGGCGTGGTGGTGGGCGTCGTCTCGGGCGTGTCCTCGGGGCTGAGCTTCTACGGCATCAAGGTCTTTCCCGCCGTGATCCTGGGGGGGCTCGATTCCATCGTCGGCGCCATGCTGGGCGGCATCATCGTCGGCGTGCTGGAGAACCTGGCGCAGTACCTGGACGCGCAATGGCTGAACTGGGGCAACATGATCAACATCGCGCCCTTCTACGCCCTCGTCCTCATCCTGCTGGTCAAGCCCTATGGGCTGTTCGGCACAAAGAACATCGAGCGCGTCTGAGATGAATCCCTGCGGCGACTTCCGTACCTCCTACGCGGCGGACATGACGATCTTCCCCACGCGCAACTCGCGCCTGGCGCTGTGGGCGGGCCTGCTGCTGCTGTGCTGCGCGCCGCTGCTGCTGGGCCGCTACGAGCTGTCGCTGCTGATCCAGATCGGCTTCCTGGGCATCGCGGCACTGGGGCTGAACATCCTGGTGGGCTTCACCGGGCAGATCAGCATCGGCCACGCCGCCTTCTTCGGGTTTGGCGCCTTCGCATCCGCGGGCTTCGCCGGCCTCGGCGTGCCGGTGGCGCTCGCCATCCCGCTGGCGGGCCTCGCCACCGCGGTGGTGGGGCTGTTCTTCGGCCTGCCGGCGGCGCGGCTGAAGGGGCTCTACCTCGCCATCGCCACGCTGGCGGCGCAGTTCATCCTGGAGGATTTCTTCGCCCGCGCGCGCTGGTTCTCCGGCGGGGTGGCGGGGCGGGTGACGGAGAATTTCTCCCTGTTCGGCGTCCGCTTCGACCGCGAGGAGACGTATTTCTTCGTCGTCCTCGCCTGGGTCGTCATCATGTTCGTCGTGGCGGCGAACCTGATGCGCTCGCGCGACGGGCGGGCGCTGATCGCGGTGCGGGACCACTACCTGAGCGCGGAGGTGATGGGCATCAACCTCGCCTATTACCGCACGCTCTCCTTCGGCATCGCCTCCTTCTACGCCGGCATCGGCGGGGCGCTGTATGCGCACTACATCCTGTTCGTGAGCGTGGAGGCGTTCAACATCCTCTTCTCCATCCAGTTCCTCGCCATGGTCATCATCGGTGGGCTGGGTTCGGTGATGGGCAGCCTGATGGGCGCCGCCTTCATGGTGCTGATGCCCGAGATGGTGCAGTCCGCCGCGCAGGCGTTGCAAGGGGGTGCGCTGGACCGGGCGCTGAACCTCGGCAGCTCGCTCAACTTCCTGCGCGAGATGGCGATCGGCGCCGCCATCATCCTGTTCCTGATCTTCGAGCCGGATGGGCTGGCGCGCCGATGGCGGTTGATCAAGGCGTATTGGAAGCTCTACCCCTACAGCCACTAAGCCCGGGTCCGATCGGCCGGGGCCGCAGGCTCCGGGCGTGAATCGGCCCCGCAAGAACACACACGGAGGAACACGATGAAGAAGACGCTGCTGGCCGCCGCCCTGGCGCTGGGCACCGCGCCGGCACTGGCCCAGGCGCCGATCCAGGTGGGGCACATCGCCGATTTCTCGGGCCCGACATCGGATGTCGGCGTGCCCTACGGCCATGGCGTGCGCGACGCGCTGGCCTGGGTGAACGCCAATCGCCGCGTTGCCGGGCGGCCGATGAACGTGATGACGGTGGATTACGGCTACCAGGCGCCGCGCGCGATCAGCCAGTACCAGAGCTGGATGGGACGCGAGCGCCCCGTCGCCATCCAGGGCTGGGGCACGGTGGACACCGAGGCGCTCATCACCTTCAACACGCGCGACCGCGTGCCCTACATCTCCGGCTCCTACTCGGCTGCGCTGACCGACCCCACGGGCCGCGCCCCGCGCGCCGACAAGGCCGCGCCCTTCAACTTCTTCTACGGCCCGTCCTATTCCGATGCGCTGCGCGCCATGCTGATCTGGGCGCGGGAGGACTGGACCCGCCGCGGCCAGCAGGGGCGGCCGAAATACGTCCACATGGGCGCCAACCATCCCTATCCCAACTCGCCCAAGGCGGCGGGCGAGGCGCTGGCGGCGGAGCTGGGCTTCGACGTGCTGCCCGCCATCCAGTTCGCGCTGACGCCGGGCGACTACACCGCCCAATGCCTGACGCTGCGCAACCAGGGCGCCAACTACGCCTATCTGGGCAACACGGCGGGCTCCAACATCTCCGTGCTGCGCGCCTGCCAGACGGTGGGCGTGCAGGTGCAGTTCCTCGGCAATGTGTGGGGGATGGACGAGAACGCGATGAAGGCCGCGGGTGCGGCGGCGAACGGCGTGGTCTTCCCCGTGCGCACCGCCGCCGTCTGGGGCCAGAACGTGCCGGGGATGGAGACGGCGCGCGCCATCAGCCGGATGAGCGACCAGGCCGGCAATGCCTATCGCCCGGTGCACTACCTGGCCGGCATCTGCGCCGCGCTGCTGATGACGGAGGCGATGGAGACCGCGGCGGCGAATGGCGGCCAGATCACCGGCGAGCGCATCCGCGACGGCTTCTACGCGAGGCGCGACTGGGTGCCGGCCGGCACGCAGGGCATGTGCGCCCCCTCCACCTTCACCAACGAGGACCATCGCGGCACGCTGGCGGTGGCGCTCTACCGCGCGGTGGTGAGCGGCGACACGACGACGCAGAGCGTAGACGAGCTGATGCGCGCCGGCACCATGCGGCTGGAGCCGGTGACGACCATCACGCTGGAACGCCGGCGCGACTGGCTGGGCTGGTAACGGCCGATGGGCGACGCGCTGCTCCAGGTCAACAACATCGAGGTCGTCTACAACGACGTGATCCTGGTGCTGCGCGGCCTGTCGCTGGAGGTGCCCAAGGGCGAGATCGTCGCGCTGCTGGGCGCCAATGGCGCGGGGAAGTCCACCACGCTCAAGGCCATCTCCGGCCTGCTCAAGACCGAGGAGGGCGAGGTGACGCGCGGCGAGGTGCGCTTCATGGGCGAGGCCATCCACGGCACCGACCCGCACCTCATCGTGCGCAAGGGCATCTTCCAGGTGATGGAGGGGCGGCGCATCGTCGCCGACATGACCTGCCTGGAGAATTTGCGCCTGGGCGCCTTCACCCGCAGCGATGGCGAGGTGAAGCGCGACATCGAGATGGTCTATGACTACTTCCCCCGTCTGAAGGAGCGCACGGGCCTCGCCGGCTATCTGAGCGGCGGCGAGCAGCAGATGCTGGCCATCGGCCGCGCGCTGATGGCGCGGCCGAAGCTGATCCTGATGGACGAGCCTTCCATGGGCCTGTCGCCGCTGCTGGTGAAGGAAGTGTTCGGCATCATCCGCAAGCTGAACAGGGAGCTGGGCATCACCATCCTGCTGGTGGAGCAGAATGCCCGCATGGCGCTGAGCGTGGCGAGCTACGGCTACGTGATGGAGCAGGGCAAGGTGGTGCTGGACGGCACGGCGGCGAGCCTGATGGACAATGAGGACGTGAAGGAATTCTACCTCGGCGGCCATGGGGCGGAGCGCAAGTCCTTCAAGGACATCAAGAGCTACAAGCGGCGCAAGCGGTGGCTCTGAGCTACGAATCCTGGCGGCGGGAGTTCCGCTGGTCCATCCCGGAGCGCTTCAACATCGCCCGCGCCTGCTGCGACCGCTGGGCGGATGGCACCGGGCGCGTGGCGCTGCGCGAGCCCGGCGGGCGCGCCATCACCTTCGATGCGCTCAAGCAGGATGCCTCGCGGCTGGCGAACCTGCTGCTGGCGCGCGGCGTGCGCGCGGGGGACCGGGTGGCGGTGCTGCTGCCGCAGGTGCCGCTCTGCGCCGTGGCGCACCTGGCCGTCTACCGCATCGGCGCCATCGCGGTGCCGCTGTTCCAGCTCTTCGGGCCCGATGCCGTGGCCTATCGCCTGGCGGATTGCGATGCGCGCGCCGTCATCACCGATGCGGTGGGCTCCGCGCGCGTGCCGGACGGCCCGCTGGTGCTGCTTGCCGAGGATTTGCCGGCACTGCTGGCCCAGGCCAGCGACCGCCATGACTGCGCCGACACGCTGGCGGAGGACCCGGCGCTCATCATCTACACCTCCGGCACCACGGGCGCGGCCAAGGGGGCGCTGCACGCGCATCGCGTGCTGCTGGGCCACCTGCCCGGGGTGGAGATGCCGCAGGACCTGTTCCCCCAGCCGGGCGACCTGTTCTGGACGCCGGCCGACTGGGCCTGGATCGGCGGGCTGCTGGACGTGCTGCTGCCCAGCCTGTTCCACGGCGTGCCGGTGCTGGCGCACCGCATGGCGAAGTTCGACCCGGAGGAGGCCTTCCGCCTGATCCGCGACGAGGGCGTGCGCAACCTGTTCCTGCCGCCCACCGCGCTGCGGCTGATGCGCCAGGTGCCGGGCGGGCATGCCCGGCCCCGCTCGGTCGGCAGCGGCGGCGAGACGCTGGGGGCGGAGATGCTGGACTGGGGCCGGGAAGCCTTCGGCCTGACCATCAACGAGTTCTATGGGCAGACGGAGTGCAACCTCGTGCTCTCCTCCTGCGGGGCGCTCTTCCCGCCCAGGCCCGGCTGGGCCGGCCGCGCCGTGCCGGGGCATGAGGTGGCCATCCGCGATGGCGAGATCGCGGTGAAGGCGCCGGACCCGGTGATGTTCCTGCGCTACTGGAACCGGCCCGAGGCGACGGCGGCGAAGTTCCGCGATGGCTGGCTGATGACCGGCGATGCGGGCGAGATGGACGCGGATGGCTTCGTGCGCTTCCTGGGCCGGGCGGATGACGTCATCACCTCCGCCGGCTACCGCATCGGGCCGAGCGAGATCGAGGATTGCCTGATGCGCCACCCGGCGGTGGCGGCGGCGGCGGTGTTCGGCGTGCCGGATGCGCTGCGCACGGAGGCCGTGGCGGCCGCGGTGGTGCTGGCGGCGGGGCATGCGGGCACGCCGGAGCTGGCGCGCGCCCTGCAGGAGCAGGTGCGTTCGCGGCTGGCGGCGCATTGCTATCCCCGCCACATCCGCTTCGTGGCATCCTTGCCGCAGACCGCCACCGGCAAGATCATGCGCAAGGTGCTGCGCGACACATGGGAGCCAGGTTGATGCTGCCGAACACGGGCATTCCCTCGCTGGATTTCGGCCTGGGCGAGGAGGTGGAGGCGCTGCGCGACACCGTGCGCGCCTTCAGCACGGAGAGGGTGGCGCCGCTGGCCGCGGAGATTGACCGCACCGACGAGTTCCCGCGCCATTTGTGGCCCGAGATGGGCGCGCTGGGCCTGCACGGCATCACCGTGGCGGAGGAGCGCGGCGGCGCCGGCATGGGCTACCTGGCGCATTGCGTGGCGATGGAGGAGGTGTCGCGGGCGTCGGCCAGCGTCGGCCTGAGCTACGGCGCGCATTCCAACCTTTGCGTCAACCAGATCGAGCGTAACGGCACGCCGGAGCAGAAGGCGCGCTACCTGCCGAAGCTCATCAGCGGCGAGCACCTGGGCGCGCTGGCGATGAGCGAGCCGGGGGCGGGCAGCGACGTGGTGAGCATGAAGCTGCGCGCCGGGAAGCGCGGCGACCGCTACGTGCTGAACGGCACCAAGCTGTGGATCACCAACGCGCATTACGCCGAGACGCTGATCGTCTACGCCAAGACGGAGCCGGAGGCCGGCCCGAAGGGCATCACCGCCTTCATCGTCGAGAAGGGCTTCAAGGGCTTCACCCCGGCGCAGAAGCTGGACAAGCTGGGCATGCGCGGCTCCCCCACCTCCGAGCTGGTCTTCGAGGATTGCGAGGTCCCGGCGGAGAACGTGCTGGGCCAGGTGAATGGCGGCGTGCGCGTGCTGATGTCCGGCCTGGACTATGAGCGCGCGGTGCTGGCGGCCGGGCCGCTGGGCATCATGCAGGCGGCGCTCGACGTGGTGGTGCCCTACATCCACGAGCGCAAGCAGTTCGGCCAGAGCATCGGCGAGTTCCAGTTCATCCAGGGCAAGGTGGCGGACATGTACACGCGGCTGAACGCCGCCCGCGCCTATGTCTATGCCGTCGCCCGCGCCTGCGATGCTGGGCGCACCACCCGCAAGGACGCCGCCGGCGCCATCCTGTTCGCCGCGGAGGAAGCGACGAGGGCGGCGCTGGACGCCATCCAGATCCTCGGCGGCAACGGCTACATCAACGACTACCCGACGGGCCGCCTGCTGCGCGACGCCAAGCTCTACGAGATCGGCGCCGGCACCAGCGAGATCCGCCGCCTGCTGATCGGGCGCGAGCTGTTCCGGGAGACGGCATGATCAACCCGCGCTCCCCCGAGTTCCAGGCCAACCGCGCGCGCAACCAGGCCCTGCTGGACGCCCTGGCCGGACGCACCGCCAAGGCCGCGCTTGGTGGCCCGGAGGCGGCGCGGCAGAAGCACCTGGCGCGCGGCAAGCTGCTCCCGCGCGAGCGGGTGGAGAACCTGCTGGACCCCGGCGCGCCCTTCCTGGAGCTGTCGCCGCTGGCCGCGAACGGCATGTACGGCGACGAGGTGCCGGGCGCCGGGCTGGTCACGGGGCTGGGCGTCGTCTCCGGCCGGCTCTGCGTCATCGTCGCCAACGACGCCACGGTGAAGGGCGGCTCCTACTACCCGCTCACCGTGAAGAAGCACCTGCGGGCGCAGGAGGTGGCGCGGGAGAACAACCTGCCCTGCCTCTACCTGGTGGACAGCGGCGGCGCCAACCTGCCCAACCAGGACGAGATCTTCCCCGACCGCGAGCATTTCGGCCGCATCTTCTTCAACCAGGCCACCATGTCCGCCGCCGGCATCCCGCAGCTCGCCGCCGTCATGGGCTCCTGCACCGCCGGCGGCGCCTATGTGCCGGCGATGTGCGACGAGGCGGTGATCGTGCGCGACCAGGGCACCATCTTCCTGGGCGGCCCACCGCTGGTGAAGGCCGCGACGGGCGAGGTGGTGAGCGCGGAGGATCTCGGCGGCGGCGACGTGCACACGCGCCTGTCTGGCGTGGCGGACCACCTGGCGGAGGATGACCGCCACGCGCTGCTCCTCCTGCGCCGCATCGTCGGCAACCTGAACGCGCCCAAGCCGCCCGCGCCATCGCGCGCCCCGGTGCCGCCCCGGCACGACCCGGCGGAGCTGCTGGGCCTGATCCCGCCCGATGTCCGCCAGCCGGTGCCGGCGCGCGAGGTCATCGCGCGCATCGTGGATGCATCGGAGCTGGACGAGTTCAAGCCGCGCTACGGCACCACGCTGGTGACGGGCTTCGCGCATCTCTGGGGCATGCCGGTCGGCGTCATCGCCAATGACGGCATCCTGTTCAGCGAGTCCGCGCAGAAGGGCGCGCATTTCATCGAGCTGTGCTGCCAGCGCGGCATCCCGCTGCTGTTTCTGCAGAACATCGCCGGCTTCATGGTGGGCCGGAGATACGAGACCGGCGGCATCGCCAAGGACGGCGCCAAGCTGGTGACGGCGGTGGCCACCGCCTGCGTGCCCAAGCTGACGCTCATCACCGGCGGTTCCTTCGGCGCGGGCAATTACGGCATGTGCGGCCGCGCCTATGGCCCGCGCTTCCTGTTCACCTGGCCCAACAGCCGCATCAGCGTGATGGGCGGCGAGCAGGCGGCGAGCGTGCTCGCGACGCTCAGGCGCGACAACCTGGAAGCCGCCGGCAAGTCCTGGAGCGCCGAGGAGGAGGACGCCTTCAAGGCGCCGATCCGCGAGAAATACGAGCGCGAGGGCGACCCGTACCACGCCACCGCGCGGCTGTGGGATGACGGCATCATCAACCCGGCGCTGAGCCGCGACGTGCTGGGCCTGGCGCTGCACGCCGCCATGCATGCACCGGGCGAGCGCCGCCGCGCGCCGCTGTTCCGGATGTGACGCCGATGTTCCGCACCCTGCTCATCGCCAACCGGGGCGAGATCGCCGCCCGCATCGCCCGCACCGCCCGGCGGCTGGGCATCCGCACGATCGCCGTCTTCTCCGACGCCGATGCGCAGGCGCTGCACGTGCAGGCTGCGGATGAGGCGCATCGGCTCGGCCCGGCGCCGGCCGCCGAATCCTACCTGCGCGCGGACCTCATCCTCGACATCGCGCGACGCGCGGGGGCGGAGGCCATCCATCCGGGCTACGGCTTCCTCAGCGAGAATGCCGGCTTCGCGGAAGCCTGCGCGGCGGCCGGCATCGCCTTCGTCGGGCCGGGGGCGGCGGCGATCCGCGCCATGGGCTCCAAGGCGGAAAGCAAGCGGCTGATGGTGGCGGCCGGCGTGCCCACCGTGCCCGGCTATCATGGCGAGGCGCAGGACGAGGCGACGCTCGCCGCGGAGGCCGCGCGCATCGGCTTTCCCGTGCTCATCAAGGCGAGCGCCGGCGGGGGCGGGAAGGGCATGCGCCCCGCCCTGCGCGCGGAGGATTTCGCGGCCGAGCTGGCCGGCGCCCGGCGCGAGGCCCAGGCCGCCTTCGGCGATGACCGCGTGCTGCTGGAGAAATACCTCCAGCGCCCGCGCCATGTGGAGGTGCAGGTGCTGGGCGACCGCCATGGCCGCATCATCCACCTGCACACGCGCGACTGCTCCGTGCAGCGCCGCCACCAGAAGGTGCTGGAGGAGGCGCCGGCGCCGGCGCTGGACGATGCGCTGCGCGAGCGGCTGCACGCCGCGGCGGTGAGCGCCGCCCAGGCCGTGGGCTACGTCAACGCCGGCACGGTGGAGTTCATCGTGGAAGGGCCGGATGCCTTTTTCCTGGAGATGAACACGCGCCTCCAGGTCGAGCATCCGGTGACCGAGATGGTGACGGGGCTGGATCTGGTGGAATGGCAGCTCCGCGTCGCGGCCGGCGAGGCGCTGCCGGCGGAGTTCCCGCCCGCGCCGCGTGGCCATGCGGTGGAGGTGCGCCTCTATGCCGAGGATGCGGCGCAGGAGTTCCGCCCGAGCACCGGCCGCATCGCCCGCCTCGACGTGCCGGAGGGCGAGGGGCTGCGGCTGGATGCCGGCTTCCGGGCGGGCGACGCCGTCACCTCCTTCTACGACCCCATGCTGGCCAAGCTGGTCGCCTGGGGGCCGGACCGCGGCGCCGCGCTGGACCGCCTGGCGGCGGCGCTGGAGGAGACGGCGCTGGAGGGCTTCCCCACCAACCTGCCCTTCCTGCGCCGCCTGGCCCGCCACGAGGCGCTGCGGGCGCTGGAGCTGGACACCGGCTTCATCCCCCGCCACGCGGCGGCGCTGCTGGCCCCGCCGCGCCCGGTGCCGGCGCCGCTGCTGGCGGCCGCCCTGTCGCTGCCCGATGACGCGCCCGATGCCCCGTGGTCCCGCCGCGACGGCTTCCGGCTGCAC
>JBEQBS010000046.1:0-14448 GCA_041639675.1 Rubritepida sp.
GCCTGCTGGCGCGGCGGCACAACCAGGCGGCGCTGCTGGCGCAGGCGCTGCGCCGGCTGTCGGGCGTGCCGGTGCTGCCTGATGCCTTGTCCCGCACCCGTGCCACCGCCCCGCTGGGCGAGGCCGGGGCCGCGGAGCGCCGGCTGCGGCTGGAAGGCGCCTTCGCCGTGCCGCCGCGCCGCGCGGCGCAGGTGGCAGGCCGGCGCCTGGTGCTGGTGGATGACGTGCTGACCAGCGGCGCCACGGCGGATGCCTGCGCCCGCGCCCTGCTGGATGCCGGCGCGCGGGAGGTGCGCGTGCTGGCCGCCGCGCGCGTGCCGGACCCGCGGCTGGAAGCGGGAAGGGCGTATACCCCCGCTGTCATGGGGTGACCTCCTGTGCCCATGTCCGTCAGGCGATGGCGGTGATGCGGCCTGGCTGGTTGATCAGCCGGTTCCAGGCGTCCACGGTGGCTGTCGAAGACGCGGTTGCGGCGCGTGCAGGGTCGCAGGCAGGTCCGGAGCTTCCCGACCGGGTTCCGTTCCGGGCCGTGGGGCGGCAGGTTCGGCAGGGTGATGTTGGGCGGCACGGCCAGCCGGCCCCAGCGACGCTGGGCATGGCGCCGGATGCGATGGTGCGGCTGATCTCGGCCCGTGCAGGTTCGTGGCATCGGCCTTGGCGGCTGGTGGCACGCGCCGAAGCCGCGGGTGGGGCCCCGACCATTACCATCGCCAGCACCCGACGCGCCCCGTGCGTGTCACGGCACCGCCGCACCGCGCGACGCATCCAAATCCCGCCGCGTGATCGCCATCGCCGCCATGGCCGCATCCCTCCGTCCGTCAGCGAAGGCGCGGAACCATTGCCGACGTGACCAAGGGAACACCTGCACGGGTCGCAGCAGGCCACCGAGGGGAGTGGATGTGTCCCTGGCCAGGATTCCAGGCGGTGATGCAGGAGGGGAGCAGTCTCGTCGTTCCTCGCCGTGGTTGGCGCGGCGATCGGCAAATCCATCGAACGCCTGCCAGGGTGCATTCGCTTCCGGTCCCCCGTGCCACTCCACGCCCCCCTTGCATGCGCGCCCGTCATCCCAGCGCCTTCAGCGTCCGCCGGGCGATGGCCATGCGGTGCACCTCCGTCGGGCCCTCATACACCCGCATCAGCCGCACCTGCTGCGCCATCAGCTGCAGGGGCAGCTCGCGCGTCATGCCCATGGCGCCATGGGCCTGCATGGCGTGGTCCAGCACCTCCGTCGCCAGCTCGGTGGTGAAGACCTTGATCATGCTGGCCTCGTCGCGCAGGTCGCCGCCGGCATCCAGCGTCGCCGCGCCCGCCTGCACCATCAGCCGCGCGGCATGGATCTTCGTCGCCGCATCGGCGATCCACCATTGCACCGCCTGGCGGTCCGCCAGCAGGGCGCCGAAGGTGCGGCGCTGCTTCGCGTGCGCGCACATCATCTCCAGGCCGCGCGCGGCCATGCCGATGCAGCGCGCCCCCATCTCCAGCCGGCGCACGTTCAGCCGCAGCTGCATGGGCGCGTAGCCCTTGCCTTCCTCGCCCAGCAGGTTGGCCCCCGGCACGCGGCAATCCTCGAAGACCAGCTCATAGACGCGCCGGCCGCCGATCAGCTTGATCTGCCGCTCGACGATGAAGCCCGGCGTGCCGCGCTCCACGATGAAGGCGCTCACCCCCTCCGGCCCCTTGCCCAGCGCGGTGCGCGCCATGAGGATGATGAAGTCCGAGGATGGCACGCGCGAGACCCAGATCTTGCGCCCGTTGATGACCCACCCGTCGCCCTCGCGCACCGCCCTGGTCAGCATCCCCGCCGGGTCCCCGCCCGCGCCGGGCTCGCTGATGGCGATGCATGACGTCGTCTCGCCGCGGGCATAGGGCAGCAGCCAGCGCTCGCGCTGCGCCGCGTCGGCGGCGTGCAGCAGCATGTGCAGGTTGGGGCTGTCGGGCGGGATGGTGAAGGGCGTCACCGTGCGGCCCAGCGCCTCGTGCACCATCACCAGCGAGGTCGCGGGCAGGGCGGCGCCGCCCAGCTCCTCCGGCACGTCCAGGCCCCACAGGCCCAGCTCCCGGCACTTCGCGTGCAGCGGGGCCAGCTCCTCCTCCGTCAGCGCATAGGCGCCGCCATCGGCCTCGCGCTGGAGCACGGCGGCCTCCAGCGGCATCAGCTCGCGCTCGACGAAGCGGGACACCAGGTCGTGCAGCATCCGCCGCTCGTCGGTCATCGTGGCGTGGTCCATCAGGGGGTCCTCGTCATCGGGTCAGCGCCCCTGGAAGACCGGGGCGCGGCGTTCGGCCATGGCGCGCACGCCCTCGGCGAAATCCTCCGTCGCGCGCAGCCGCGCCTGCTCGGCCAGCTCATGGGCGGTGGCGCGCTCATAGGCCTCGGCCAGGCCGCGGCGCATGGTGGCGCGGGTGGCGAGGATGGCGAGCGGCGCGGCGAGCGCGATCTCCTCCGCCATGGCGCGGGCTGCGGCCAGCACCTCGGCCTGCGGGACCAGCCGGTCGGCCAGGCCCATCGCCGCCGCCTCCTCGCCCGGGACGCGGCGGGCGGAGCAGAACATCCACAGGGCCTGCCGCGCGCCGATGAGGCGGGGCAGGGTTTCCGTCAGCCCGAAGCCGGGGTGGTAGCCCAGGCGGGTGAAGTTGGCGGAAAAGCGCGCCTCGGCGCAGGCGACGCGGAAATCGGCCGCCACCGCCAGCCCCAGCCCGGCGCCCACGGCGGCGCCCTGCACGGCGGCGATGATGGGCTTGGCGGTGCGGAACAGCCGCGCGCCCTCGGTGTAGATGGTGCGGCCATCGGCGCGGGCGTCGCCCGCGCGGCGGCCGGGCTGCGCCAGGTTGGCGCCGGCGCAGAAATGCCGCCCCTCGGCGGCCAGCACCACGGCGCGGCAGGCGGGGTCGCGGTCCAGCGCCTCCAGCGCGTCGGCGATGGCCGCGACCGTCTCCAGGTCCACGAAGTTCTCCGGCGGGCGGCAGAGCGTGACCGTGGCCACCGCGCCGCCCGCCTCCACGCGGATGCCCGCGCCCCCGTCCGTCTGAGTCACCGCATCCTCCCTGGCCGCCAGGGATGCTTAGTGAGGCCCCGACCCGGCGGGCCAGTTCCGATCAGGCCACCGGGCATTCCCTTTCCGCATGGGCCCGGCCGGGCTTGCCCATGCCGGACGCCGCCCATAGCGTGGCCGGGGAGGGACCTGCATGACGGGGATCGAGGACCGCCTGGCGATCCGCCAGCTGGTGGAGGACTGGGCGGTGTGGCGCGATGCCGGCGACTGGGCGCGCTTCGCCACCTGCTGGCACCCGCAGGGGGTGATGAACGCCACCTGGAAGCAGGGCACGGCGGCGGAGTTCATCCGCGCCTCGCAGGAAGGCTGGGCCAGGGGCGTCTCCATCCTGCATTTCCTCGGTGGCCACAGCGCCGAGATCGCCGGCGACCGCGCCATCGCCCAGACCAAGATGACCATCAGCCAGCGCGCGGCCGTGCATGGGGTGATGGTGGACGTGACCTGCACCGGCCGCTTCTTCGACTTCGTGCAGCGCCACGAGGGCCGCTGGACCATCCGCCACCGCCAGCCGATCTACGAGAAGGACCGCATGGACCCGCTGGTGCCCGGCGCGGCCGTGCCGCTGGATGCCGCGCTGCTGGAATCCTTTCCCGCCGGCTACCGCCACCTGGCCTACCTGCAGACGCGGATCGGCTATGCGGTGAAGCGCGACATGCCCGGGCTGACGGGGCCGGAGGTGGAGGCGCTGCATGCCCGCGGCCGCGCCTGGCTGGCCGGCGGCGCCGAGCCCTAGCTTCCGCGCGTCGTCACCCAGATCACGCGCGCCACCGCATCGCCGGGGTTGTCGAACATGTGCGGGACGGAGGAGGGGAAGCGGAAGCTGTCGCCCGCTTCCAGCACTTCGGTGGCGCCATCGAGCGACAGGCGCAGCCGGCCGGACAGCACGTAGCCGGCCTTCTCCCCCTCATGCTGCACGAAGTCGGTGCCCGAGGCGCCGCCGGGGTTTAGCGCCAGCTCGTACATCTCCAGCAGGCCCTTGCCGGGGGGCAGCAGCGCCTCCTTCAGCACGCCCGAGCGGGTGAGGCGCAGCAGCCGGCGCTCGCCGCGGCGCACGACGTAGCGCGCGGCCGCCGCTTCCTCCGGCGCCTCGAAGAAATAGGAGATCGGCACGTCGAGCGCGAGGCCGAGCAGGCGCAGCGTGCGGAGCGACGGCGTGGCGCGCCCGCGCTCCAGCAGGCTCACCATGGCCTGGGAAAGCTGGGCCTTCTCCGCCAGGGCGCCGATGGTCAGCCCGGCGCGGCGGCGCAGCAGGCGGATGGCCTCGCCCAGCCGGCGGTCGTCATCGCCTTCCCCGGGGCCCGCCCCGGGGGTTTCCAGGGGGCGCAGTTCCGCCGCATCCTCCATGCCGTCTTCCTTGCCAGCCGTGCCGGCACCCTATGCCGCGCCCGAAACACATAATCCAGTTAAACTTGCTTGCAATGATGCGGAACGTGGTCAACACTCATGCCCTGGCGAGCAGATCGCATGGGGGCGAGCATGGATGATTTCCGCACCGACCGCAGGGCCATCCTCGGGCTGGGGGCCGCCGCGGCGCTGGCGCCCGCCGCCGCCCGCGCCCAGCCCCGCCCGCCCGAGCGCCCGCGCGGCCAGGTGGTCGTCGGCCTGTCGCAGGAGCCCACGGTCTTCAACCCGCTGATGCCGGGCATCGAGGTGGACCAGGGCGTCTGGTGGAACCTCTTCTCCCCGCTCTGGTTCACCGACCCCGAGGGGCGGCTGGTGCCCGACCTGGCGCGCGAGGTGCCCACGCTGGAGAATGGCGGCATCTCCGCCGACGGCCTGACCTGGACGGTGCGGCTGCGGCAGGGCGTGCGCTGGCATGACGGCACGCCCTTCACGGCCGAGGACGTGAAGTGGACGCTGGACCTCATCAACACGCCCTCCTTCCGCGCGCGCTCGCGCGCCGGGCACCAGCTGCTGCGCGACATCCGGGTGACGGCGCCCGACGAGATCACCTGGCGGATGGAGACGGCCTCCGCGCCCTACCTCTCCATCCTGTCGCTCACCTTCATCGTGCCGCGCCATGCCTTCGCCGGCGTGGACCCGAACACGGCGCCCTTCAACACGGCCCCCATCGGCACCGGGCCCTTCCGCTGGGGCAGCCGCCAGCCGGGCGACAACATCACGCTGCTGGCCGCGCCCACCTACCACCTCGGCGGGCCGTTCCTGGAGCGGGTGGTGTTCAAGTACATCCCCGACCTCACGGTGCTCTACACGCAGTTCCGCACCGGGCAGGTGGACCACACCTCCATCCAGGGCATCTCGCCCCCCTTCGTGCGGGAGGCGCGGACGCTGCGCGGGCGGGTGATCCACGTGAACCAGCAGGCCTCGGTGGAGCACATCGCGCCCAACCTCGGCGGCGGCCCGCTGGCCGACAAGGCGGTGCGCCAGGCGCTGTACATGGCGATGAACAAGCGGGCGCTGATTGACGCCATCTACTACGGCCTGCCCACGCCCACGGAATCCTTCCTGCCGCGCCAGTCCTGGGCCTTCAACGACGCGCTGCCGGCGCACCGGCACGACGTGGCCGGGGCGAATGCCCTGCTGGACCAGGCCGGCTGGCGCCGCGGCGCCGGCGGCGTGCGCGAGAAGGACGGCGTGAAGCTGGAGTTCACCAACAGCACCACCACCGGCAACCCGGTGCGCGAGCAGGCGCAGCAGCTGCTGATGCAGGACTGGCGCGCCATCGGCGCCACCATGCGCGTGCAGAACATGCCGGCCGCCGTGATCTGGGGCGAGTTCTGGCAGCAGTCGCGCTTCCAGTCGGTCATGGTCGGCGTCAACTTCACCCTGGGCAGCGATCCGGACGTGACGCCGCGCTTCCACTCCTCCGCCATCGCCGCGCGCGGCGGGCGGGGGCAGAACACCTACCAGTTCGCCAATGAGGAGGTGGACCGGCTGCTGGTGCTGGGCGCCACCCAGTTCGACCAGGCGCAGCGCCGCGCCACCATGCAGCGCGTGCAGGCCATCCTGCGCGAGGAGCTGGCCATCCTGCCGCTGTTCCAGCGCGCCGACGCGGAAGGGGTGAAGGAGGGGCTGAACGGCTACCGGCCCAACCTCAACTGCTCCTCCAACTGCTGGAACATCCGCGAATGGTTCTGGACGGCGTGAGGTGAGCGGCTTCATCGCCCGCCGCCTCGGGCAGTCGCTGCTGCTGCTGGTGCTGGTCTCGGTGGTGGGCTTCGCCATCCTGCACCTGGCGCCGGGCGGGCCGCTGTCGCAATTCGCCTCGGGCAGCGACATGACGCAGGAGGACCTGGACCGCATCGCCGAGCAGCTGGGGCTGAACCGTCCGCTGCCGGTGCAATACGCCGAATGGTTCGTGCGCATGCTGGGCGGCGACTGGGGCCGCTCCTTCCGCGATGGCGAGCCGGTGCTGCACGTCATCGGCGCGCACCTGCCGGCCACGCTCCAGCTGATGGTGACGGCGACGCTGCTGGCCATCCTGCTGGGCGTCGCCATCGGCACGCTGGGCGCGGTGCGGCGGCATTCGGTGTTCGACACGCTGGCGACGGTGGGCGCCATGGTCGCGCTGTCCATCCCCACCTTCTGGTTCGGGCTGGTGGCGATCTACGCCTTTTCCGTCTGGCTGGGCTGGCTGCCCTCGGGCAACCGCTCCACCCCCGGCGACGGCTCGCTGCCCGACCTGCTGCGCCACCTCATCCTGCCGGCGGTGGTGCTGGCGCTGGTCGAGACGGCGATCTGGAGCCGCTACATGCGCTCCTCCATGCTCGACGTGGTGAACCAGGACTACATCCGCACCGCCCGTGCCAAGGGGGTGCCGGAAGGGCGCATCCTGCTGCGCCACGCCTTCCGCAACGCCGCCCTGCCGATGATCACGGTGCTGGGGCTGCAGCTGCCCACCCTGCTGGGCGGCGCGCTGGTGACGGAGACGGTCTTCACCTGGCCCGGCATGGGGCGGCTCTTCCTCGATTCCATCTCCTACCGCGACTACCCGGTGGTGATGGGCATCCTGATGTTCAGCGCCGTGCTGGTGCTGCTGGGCTCCCTGCTGGCGGACCTGCTGCATGCGGTGGCCGACCCCAGGATCCGCCTCGGATGAGCGCGACCCTGGCCGCGCCGGCCTTCCGGCGGTTCACGCAGCACCGGCTGGCCGCCTTCGGCGCCGCCACCATCGTGGTGCTGACGCTGGGCTGCTTCCTGGGCCCCTTCCTGCTGCCCTTCGACGACACGACGATTGACGTGATGAACCGCTTCGCCGGCCCCTTTTCCGGCACGCACATCCTGGGCACGGACGAGCTGGGGCGCGACATGCTGGCGCGGCTGATGATGGGCGGGCGCGTCTCGCTCATCGTCGGCTTCACCGCCATGGCCATCGGCATGGCGCTGGGCATCCTGGTGGGCGCCATCGCCGGCTATCACGGCGGCTGGCTGGGCGCGGCGCTGATGCGCCTGGTGGATGCGGTGCTGTGCTTCCCCACCATCTTCCTGCTGCTGGCCCTGGCCGCCCTGGTGCAGCCGGGGCTGCTGTCCATCATCATCCTCATCGCCGCGACGTCGTGGATGGACGTGGCGCGCATCGTGGAAGGCCAGGTGAAGTCCCTGCGCGAGCGCGACTTCGCGGTGGCCGCCCAGGTACTCGGCGCCTCGGACGCGCGGATCATCATCCATGAGCTGGTGCCCAATGCCGTGGCGCCGATCGTGGTGGCGGCGACGCTGACGGTGGCGCGCGCCATCCTGCTGGAAAGCTACGTCTCCTTCCTCGGCTACGGCATCCAGCCTCCGGTGCCCTCCTGGGGGAACATGCTGAACAACGCGCAGATCTACCTCACCTCCGCGCCCTGGCTCGCCATCCTGCCGGGGCTGGCCATCACGCTGGCCGTCACCTCCTTCAACTTCCTGGGCGACGGGCTGCGCGACGCGCTGGACCCGCGGATGCGCGGCCGATGATCCTCGACGTGCAGGGCCTGTCCGTGCGCTTCGGCGCGGTGCCGGCCGTCAGCGACCTCTCCTTCACCCTGGCGCGCGGCGAGACGCTGGCGGTGGTGGGGGAAAGCGGCTCCGGCAAGTCCGTCACCAGCCTGGCGCTGATGCGGCTGCTGCCGCGCGGGGCCGGCGTGACCGGCCGCGCCCTGCTGGAAGGGGAGGACCTGCTGGCGCTGCCCGAGGCCGCGATGCGCGCCCGCCGCGGCGGCGCCATCGCCATGGTGTTCCAGGAGCCGATGACCTCGCTGAACCCCACCACGCCGGTTGGCGCCCAGGTGGCGGAGGCGGTGCGGCTGCACCGCGCCATGGATGCGCGCGCCGCGCGGGAGGAGGCGGCGCGGCTGCTGGACCTGGTGGGCATCCCCGCCGCGCGGCAGCGGCTGGACGACTACCCGCATCACCTCTCGGGCGGGATGCGCCAGCGGGTGATGATCGCCATGGCCCTGGCCGGCAATCCGCAGGTGCTGATCGCCGACGAGCCGACCACGGCGCTGGACGTGACCATCCAGGCGCAGATCCTCGACCTGCTGAAGCGCCTGCAGGACAGCACCGGCATGGCGATGGTCTTCATCACCCACAACCTGGGCGTGGTGGCCGAGGTCGCGGACCGCGTGCTGGTGATGTATGGCGGCCGCGCGGTGGAGCAGGCGCCGAAGCGCCCGCTCTTCCAGCGACCGCTGATGCCCTACACCGCCGGGCTGCTGCGCTCGGTGCCCAGCATGGCGCTGGCCGGCCGGCGGCGCGGCCCGCTGCCCGCCATCCCCGGCACCGTGCCGGACCCGCGCGACATGCCGCCGGGCTGCGTCTTCCACCCCCGCTGCGCCCACCACCAGCCCGGCCGCTGCGACGCGGCCGCGCCGGCGCTGGAACCGGCCGGCGAGGCGCGCAGCGTGCGCTGCCTGCGCTGGAAGGAGCTTGCGGCGTGAGCGCCCCGCTGGTGGAGCTGCGCGGCCTGCGCAAGTGGTTCCCGGTCGGCGGCGGCATCCTCCGCGCCCCGCGCCAGGTGAAGGCGATTGACGGCATCTCCCTCGACATCCGCCGCGGCGAGATCCTGTCGCTGGTCGGCGAAAGCGGCTCGGGCAAGACCACGGTGGGGCGCGCCATCCTGCGCCTGCTGGAGCCCACCGGCGGCAGCATCCGCTTCGACGGGCAGGACATCACCCATCTGGGCCGCGCCGCCATGCGCCCACTGCGCCGGCGCATGCAGCTGGTCTTCCAGGACCCCTTCGCCTCGCTCAACCCGCGCCACACGGTGGAGCGCATCGTCGCCGCGCCGCTCGCCATCCAGGGCGAAGGTGGCGGGCGCGAGCGGGTGATGGAGGCGCTGGAGATGGTGGGCCTCCAGCGCCACCACGCCGCGCGCTTTCCGCACGAGCTTTCCGGCGGCCAGCGCCAGCGGGTGGGCATCGCCCGCGCGCTGATCCTGCGCCCCGAGCTGCTGGTGGCCGACGAGCCGGTGAGCGCGCTCGACGTCTCCATCCAGGCGCAGGTGGTGAACCTGCTGCTGGAGCTGAAGGAGAAGCTGGGCCTCACCATCCTCTTCATCTCCCACGACCTGTCGGTGGTGGGGCACATCAGCGACCGCATCGCCGTGATGTACCTGGGCCGGCTGGTGGAGGTGGCGGAAACGGCGGCGCTGTTCCGCGCCCCGCGCCACCCCTACACCGAGGCGCTGCTTTCCGCCGCGCCGGACCCCGACCCGGATGCGCGGCGGCGGCGGATCATCCTGCATGGCGACATCCCCAGCCCGCTGGACCCGCCGCCTGGCTGCGCCTTCGCCGGGCGCTGCCGCTTCGCGCTGGAGGCCTGCCGCGCCGCGCCGCCGCCCTTGCGCCAGGTGGCGCCGGGGCACCTTTCCGCCTGCATCCGCGACGACATTCGCCTGCAATCGCCGCTTGACCAAGGAGCCGCCCATGTCCCCGCCGGTTGACCGCATCCCCAGCGACGAGCGCCTGCCCGAGGCGGCGGACATCGTCATCATCGGCGGCGGCATCATCGGCGTCTGCGCGGCGCTGCACCTGGCGCGGCAGGGCCGCAGCGTGGCGCTGCTGGAGAAGGGGCATGTCGGCGCCGAGCAGTCCTCTCGCAACTGGGGCTGGTGCCGCGTGCAGGGCCGCGACCCGGAGGAGATCCCGCTCGCCCAGGCCTCCCTGCGCCTGTGGGGCGACATGAACGCGGTCATCGGCGGCGAGGCCGGCTTCCGCCGCACCGGCATCATCCGCGCCACGAAGGACCCGGCGCAGATGGCCGAGTGGGAGGGCTGGGCGAACGAGGCGCAGGGGATGCAGCAGCACACGCGCATCCTCTCGGCCGCCGAGGTGTCGGAGCTGCTGCCCGGCAACGCGGAGCCCTTCATCGGCGGGCTGCACACACCCAGCGACGGCCGCGCCGAGCCCTCCATGGCCGCGCCCGCCATCGCCGACGGCGCGCGCCGCCTGGGCAACGTGACGATCCACCAGGGCTGCGCCGCGCGCGGGCTGGAAACGACGGGCGGCCGCGTCAGCGCCGTGGTGACGGAGAAGGGGCGCATCCGCACCGACGCGGTGATCCTCAGCGGCGGCGCCTGGTCCTCGCTGTTCCTCAAGCGCCATGGCGTGAAGCTGCCGCAGGCCGTGGTGAACGCCACCGCCTTCCGCACCCGGCCGGGGCCGGAGATCACCGAGGGCAACCTGGCCACCAAGGCCTATTGCGTGCGCCGCCGTCTGGATGGCGGCTACACCGTGGCGCTCAGCGGCGTCGGCACGCTGGAGCTGACGCCCGACAACCTGCTGAACGCCCGCGCCTTCTGGCCCATGTACCTCAAGCGGCGGGAGAACCTGCGCTTCCGCATCGGCGGCCGCTTCCTGGACGGCATGAAGGGCGCCACCTGGGCGATGGACGCCCCCAGCCCCTTCGAGGCCGAGCGCGTGCGCGACCCCGCCCCCGACATGGCGCTGGTGGAGCGCGCGCTCGCCTCCCTGCGCGCCGCCTATCCGGGCGAGCGCATCGAGGTCGCGGAGGCCTGGGGCGGCGCCATTGACACCACGCCCGACGCCGTGCCGGTGATCTCGCCTTGCGAGGGGCTGCCGGGCGTGGTGCTGGCCACCGGCTTCAGCGGCCATGGCTTCGGCATCGGCCCCGCCGCCGGCACGCTGGCCGCCAACCTCGCCACCGGCGAGGCGCCGATCGTGGACCCGCGCGCCTTCTCCCACGCGCGCTTCCTGGATGGCCGGCCGATCCGCCCCTCGCGCTCCCTGTAGATGGCCTTCCTCTACAAGGCCGACCCCGCGCGCGGCGAAACCTGGCGCCGCGCCTTCGCCGGGCGCCGGCCCGACCTCCCCTTCCGCATCTGGCCCGACATGGGCGACCCCGCGGAGGTGCGCTTCCTCTGCGCCTGGATGCCGCCCGACGACATCATGGGCACCTTCCCCAACCTCGAGATCCTGTTCTCCGTCGGCGCCGGGGTGGACCAGCTGCCGCTGGAAGCCCTGCCGCCCCACCTGCCCGTGGTGCGGATGATCGAGGAGGGGCTGACCCGGGGCATGGCGGAGTACTGCGCCGCTGCCACCCTCGCCCTTCACCGCGACCTGCCGCTGTACCGCCAGCGCCAGGCGGCGCGGGACTGGCGCACCGAGCCCGTGCGCATCGCCAGCCGGCGCAGCGTCGGCGTCATGGGCCTGGGCGTGCTGGGCCAGGCGGTGCTGGAAGCCCTGCGCCCCTTCGGCTTCCGCCTGCATGGCTGGAACCGCTCGCCCCGCGCCATCGCGGGCGTGACGGTGCACCCCACGCTGGACGCCATGCTGCCCGAGGTGGAGATCCTCATCTGCCTGCTGCCGCTGACGGAGGAGACGCGCGGCATCCTGGATGCCCGCCTCTTCGCGCGCCTCCCGCGCGGCGCGCGCCTCGTCAACGTCGCCCGCGGCGGGCACCTGGTGGAGGCGGACCTGCTGGCCG
The DNA here is from genome assembly GCA_041639675.1 of Rubritepida sp. Lineage (GTDB taxonomy): Bacteria > Pseudomonadota > Alphaproteobacteria > Acetobacterales > Acetobacteraceae > Roseococcus. The sequence goes on from JBEQBS010000046.1 coordinate 11,931, forward strand.
CCCTGGACTCCGGCCAGCTCGCCGCCGCCGTGCTGGACGTGACGGACCCCGAGCCGCCCCCGCCCGGCCACCCCTTCTGGACCCACCCGGCGATCTGGCTGACCCCGCACATCGCCAGCATGACGCAGCCCGACACGGCGGTGGAGGCCGTCTTCGCCAACCTCGACCGCCATGCCCGCGGCGAGCCCCTGCACGGCCTGGTGGAACGCGGCCGCGGGTATTGAGCGCCCGCCGGGCGGCCCCGCCAGGCATCCGGCAGGGCCGCCCGCGCGCTCATCCCATGTTCACCATGATGGTCTTCTTGTGGGTGAAGTGCTCCAGCATCGCCTCCAGGCTGGCTTCCTTGCCCAGCCCGCTGCTCTTCACCCCGCCGTAGGACAGGTTGGCCTGCACCACCAGGTTCTGGTTGATCTGCACCAGCCCGGCCTCCAGCCGGTGCGCCAGGTCCAGGCCCACCTTCAGGTCGTTGGTCCACAGGCTCGCCGCCAGCCCGTATTCGCTGTCATTCGCCTCCTTCAGCACCGCCTCGGCGTCGTCGAAGGGCTGGATGACGGTGACGGGGCCGAAGATCTCCTCCTTCACCAGCCGCGAGGAGCCATCGAGGCCCGTGAAGATCACCGGCCGCAGGAACAGCCCCTTCCTCAGCGCCGGGTCCGCCGGCATCGCGCTGCACTCATGCGCCACCGCGCCCGGCGTGCGCTTCCCTTCCTCGATGAAGCCGCGCACCTTCTCGAACTGCCCCTCGCTGATGATGGTGCCGATATCCGTCCGCTCATCCAGCGGGTCGCCCATCACCATGGCGTTCACCGCCTTCTCCATCTCCGCCACGAAGCGCTCGAAGATCGGCCGCTCGACGTAGATGCGGCTGGCCGCCGTGCAGCTCTGCCCCTGCCGCGTGAAGCGCATGGAGGTCAGCGCGCCGCTCACCGTCTTCGCGAAGTCGCAATCCTTGAACACGATCATGGGCGACTTGCCGCCCAGCTCCAGCGTCACCGGCACCAGCTTCTCGGCCGCGGCCTTCGCCACGATCTTGCCCGTCTCCACGCTGCCCGTGAACGTCACCTTCCGCACCAGCGGGTGGCTCACCAGCGGCGCGCCGCATTCGGGGCCGAAGCCGCTCAGCATGTTGAAGCAGCCCGGCGGCAGCACGCGGTTCATCAGCTCGCAGATGCGCAGCACCGCCAGCGGCGCCTCCTCCGCGCTCTTCACCACCACCGTGTTGCCGGCCACCAGCGCCGGCGCCACCTTCAGCGCCATCAGCAGCATCGGCACGTTCCAGGGGATGATGGCGCCCACCACCCCCAGCGGCTCGCGCACCGTCACGCTCAGCACGTTGGGCGCGAAGGGCACGCTCTCGCCCTTCAGCTCGCTGCCCAGCCCGCCGAAGAACTCGAACACGTCCGCCACCACGCCGGCCTCCACGCGGCTCTCGGTCCGCAGGGCCTTGCCCGTCTCCAGCGCGATCAGCCGCGCCAGCTCCTCCTGGTGCTCCTTCAGCAGCGCCGCGCACTGGTGCACCAGCGCGCCCCGCCTGCGCGCCGGCACCTTCGCCCATTCCTTCTGCGCCCGCGCCGCATCCGCCACCGCGGCCTCCACATCGGCCGCGTCGCCCTCCGCCGCATGCGCCACCTGCTCCCCCGTCGCCGGGTTCACCACCGGGAAGGACCGGCCCGATCGCGCCGGCACGTAGCGCCCGCCGATGAAGTGCAGGCCGGACAGCGCATCGGCCAGCGCCTGCTGGTCCAGCGTGGGGGCGGCGGGGGTGGGGTGCGGCGTGTCGAGCATGGCGTTGGCCTCCGTTTCCGGGGCCGGACCATGCGCCGGATGCCCGCAACCCCGCAAGCCCGCCACCGTTCCCCGCCTGACCATCCCGCAACCGGAGGACCCCCCATGGCCGCCAACGACGACGAAGCCCGCATCAAGGTGCGCGAGATGCTGGACAGCATCGGCACCGTCATGCTCGTCACCCAGGCGCCCGACGGCACCATGCAGGCCCGCCCCATGGCCCACCAGGCCATCGAGGGCGACACGGTGTGGTTCTTCCACGTCGCCGGCACCCCCAAGGCGATGCAGATCGCCCAGGATTCCGACGTGCTGCTGGTCGCCTCCTCCCCCTCCTCGCAGGACTACGTCTCGGCCAAGGGCAAGGCGCGCACCCTGAAGGACCCCGCCAAGGCCAAGGCCCTGTGGAACGAGGGCGCGCGCGTCTGGTTCCCCAAGGGCGCCGAGGACCCGGAGCTGGAGCTCATCGCCGTCACCATCACCGGCGCCGAATACTGGGACAGCCCGAGCAGCACCGCCCTGCACGCCTATGGCTACGTCAAGGCGCTGGCCACCGGCGAGCGGCCGGCGGGGGGCGAGAACCAGAAGGTATCCTTCTGACCCCACCGAAGTTTTGCCGCGTCGCTGCGCGGCGCGGCAAAACCTCGGCGGGGGCCCCGGTGGCAGGCGCGCGGGTGGGGGCGGGTGGCCGCCGGCCTGGGCGGTTGCGTGCGGCTTCGGCGCCGTCATTCGGTGC
>JBEQBS010000047.1:0-14257 GCA_041639675.1 Rubritepida sp.
GATCAGGACACGTCCGGGGAACCCTGCTTGGCTGCGGAGCCATGACCTCCCTGCCGCGATCGGTCTCCCGGACGGACCACCGGCTGGGTGTCAGCCCAGCCGGTGGCACAGCCACCATACAGATCATTCAAGACACAAGCCGCGCGGATGCGCGGCGCCCGGCGTAGCCGCCGCCCTGGGCGGCGGCGATGAGGGCACGGCAAGACTCATCGCATGGGCTCCGCCTATGCGATGAGGGTCCAGCCCGCGGCGGGGGTGGCGACGGATTCGGCGAAGCGCAGCGCGGTGCCGTCCATCTCCCACAGCAGCAGCGTGCCATCGGGGCGCTGCCACAGGATGTCCGCCTTGTCGTCGCCCGAATAGTCGGCGACCGCGAAGGCCTCGAACCCCAAGGGGCCGGCGAGGGTCGCGCTGGCGGTGACGGTGGCGCCGTCCATCAGCCGCAGCGTCACCTCGCCGGTGATGCCGTTGCGGGTGATGAGGTCGGCCTTGCCGTCGGCGTTCAGGTCGCCCAGCCCCACCAGCGTGGTGTCGAGCATGGAGACCGGCAGCACCGAGACCGCGGTGGCCACCGTGCCGTCCATGGTGAACATCAGCGCCGTGCCGTCGGGCGCGCGCATCAGCAGGTCCGCCTTGCCGTCGCCGCCCAGGTCGGCGAAGCCCATCAGCGACCAGCCGGTGGGCACGCCGATCGGCGCCCCGCCGGGGTCGGTGGGGCCGAAGATGCCCGCGCCCATGGTCAGCAGCGAGGCGCCGCCGGCGGCGCTGGGGAAGGCGGCGAAGAAGCCGTTGGCGTTGAGCAGCAGGAGGTCGCCCTGCCCGTCGCCATCCAGGTCGGGCATGCCATGCACCTCCCAGGAGGTGTCGAGCACGCCCAGGCTGGCGGTGACGGGCGCGGCGCTGCCCTGGCCGAAGGAGAAGGTCCAGGAACCATCGGCCTTGCGGAAGGACATGTCGGCGAAGCCGTCGCCGTTCAGGTCGCCGGTGGCTTCCAGCCGGGCCAGCGGGTCCACCACCGGCAGCAGCGCGGTGCCCTGGATGGAATCGCCCTTCAGCGCCACCACCTTCAGCGCGCCCGTCGCGTCCCGCTGCAGCAGGTCGGCATAGCCGTTGCCCGAGAAATCCCTGGCCTTGAGCGGGCCGATGTTGCGCACGCCGTCGGTGAAGACCAGCAGCTCGACGGAGGAGAGGGTGTCCACCGCCTCGGCCGTGGTGAAGACCTTGACCGTGCCGTCGGCCTGGCGCTGCACCGTGGCGGCGGCCTTGGTGGTGCCGAAGATGGCGGCGTCCCGCCCCGCGCCGCCCAGCAGCGTATCGCTGCCGGCATTGCCGATAAGGATGTCGTTGCCGGCATTGCCCATCAGCGTGTCGGCGCCGCCCAGGCCGACCAGCAGGTCCCTGCCCCAGCCGCCGCCCAGCGTGTCGGCGCCCAGCGTGCCGGTGAAGGTGTCGTCGCCGCCGCCGCCCAGCACGTGATGCACCTGCGCCGCGGGATCAACGGTGACGGCTGTGGCACCGAGCCGGTTGGTCGCCGCCGCGGGGGCGGAAAGGTCCAGCACCGCGCCGTCGGACATGGCGGCGAGGTTCAGCACCGTCTCGCCGTTGCGCGCCAGGGTGGCGGCGGCGGGGGTGGCGGCCACGGCGGCGGCGAAGCCGTCGGTGACGAAGGCGGCGTTGCGCAGGTCGAAGGCGGCGACCGTCTTGCCGGCGTCGGACCACTGCGAATCGCCGGTGATGGTGAACTCCACCCCGCTGACGGTGGCGGCGGCGCCGAGGGTGGAGAAGGTCAGCGTCCAGGTGCCAGCGCCGTTCTCGCCCCAGAAGCCGGGGGAGCCGAGCAGCACCGCATCGGCGCTGCCGACCGGGGCGGGGGTGTTGTAGTCCAGCTGGCCGCCCGGGCCCTGCACGAAGGCGTTGCCCGTGGTGGTCAGCAGCCGGATCGTCGTCCCGCCCGGGGAGATCAGCGTCACCGTCAGGTCGGAAGGACGCGCCGAGGCGAGGTCGAGCGAGAGCTCCACCCGGTTGACGCGGAAGCCCGCCATGGCGTCCGCCGGCTGGGCGATGATGAACTGGGTGCTCCAGGCGGCGCCGCTGGTGACGCTGCCGCTGCCGCTGAACTGGCTGGAGACGTTGACGACGTTCGCCTCGGTGCGCGGCGCCCAGGCCCAGCTTTCGGCGAGGCGCGTGGCGGCGGCGGCATCGGCCAGGCCGAAGCCGTAGTCGTGGGAGAAGGCCCAGCCGCCGCCATCCTTGTTGGTGGCGGCATTGGCCAGCCAGGGCGTGCGGAACATCGAGTCATGCCCCGGCGTGCCGGCCAGCGGGTCCGTCTTGCGGGCGGAGAGCGCCAGGATCTCCTGCACGTCGCGGTGGCCCAGGCCGGGATTGGCCTCCAGGATCAGGGCCAGCACGCCGGAGATGGTGGGCGCCGCGGCGGAGGTGCCGTTGAAGCCCGTGTAGTCGCCCGCCGGGGATGGCTGGTCGTTGTAGCCGTTCAGCGGGCCGGCGCGGTCGGTCGCCAGCACGCCCTCGCCGGTGGCGAGGCGCGAATCGCCCTCGCCGCCGAAGCCGGAGATGAAGAGGTTGCCGCCCGGGTTGCTGTAGGAGGCGACCTTGCCGGTGTTGTCCAGCGCGGCGACGGCGATGGTGTAGCGGAAGGAATTGGCGGCCTCCGCCCCGCCATCGGCCGGGGCCGGAGCGCCGTCCTCCGTGCGCTCGTTGCCGTTGGACTTGACGAAGAGGCCGCCCAGCCCGCCGCGCCCCTGGGTGGCGAAGGCCTCCTGCGCGGTCAGGCCCGGCCCGTTGGCGCCGAAGGCGGTATCCTGCCCATAGGAGCCGTTGACGATGGCCACGCCATCTGCCAGCGCCTGGGTGAACACAGCCTGGGTGCCGGCCGCCCCGGCGCCCAGGGTGCGGTAGGCGACGATGCTCGCCTCCGGCGCGATGCCGGCGCCGCCAAGGCCGTTGTCGGCGCTGGCGGCGATGACGCCGGCGACCGAGGTGCCGTGGTTGTCGCCGTTGCTGCCCAGCCCGTTGCGGACAGGCAGGCCCGTCAGCAGGTTGGGGTCGGTGGGTGCGGCGATGCTGCCCGGGCGCGTCCACATCCGCGCCGCGAGGTCGGGGTGGGAGGCCTCCACGCCGTCATCGGCGACGGCCACCAGCACGCCGCGGCCGGACCAGTAGCCCCAGGCGGCCATGACGTTGAGGTCCACCCCCGCGGTGCCGCCGGCCTGCCCGGTGTTGCGCAGGTGCCATGCCTGGGTGAAGAGGGGATCGTTGGGGGCGCTGGTGACGGGCATCGGGCGTGTCTCCTTCCATGAGACTGCCCGTTAACCCGTTGTTCATCAAGGCCCTGCGCCGCCGATGGCCGTCATCGGCGCCACCGATGACGGCCCGTCAACCCAGGGTCCAGGCCTCGTGGATCGCGCTCTGCACCGCGCCGCCCAGCACGGCGCCGCCGCCGGCCACGTACACCCATTCGCCGATGCTGACCGCCGCGACGGCGTGGCGCGGCGTGGGCATCGGCGCGTGGCGCTGCCAGGTGTCGGTGGCGGGGTCGTAGCTTTCCATCTGGCCGAAGACCTTGGCCTGGAGGGTCTGGCCGCGCTCGATGATGCCTTCCTCGCCGCCCATGCAGAAGAAGCGGCCCTTGTGCACGACCATGCCGTGGCCGGAGCGTGGGGTGGGCAGGGGCGCCTTCTCCACCCACGAATCGCGGGCGGGCAGGTACACGTGGTGCAGGCCGGTGTTGTACTGGAAGGTGTTGAAGCGCCCGCCCACCACATGGATCACGCCCGCATGCGTCACGGCGCCCACATGGTCGCGCGCGGCGGGGATGGGGCGGCGCAGCTCCCAGCGGTCGGTCGCGGGGTCATAGGCCTCGTGCCAGGCGATGCTCGCGCGCTCGGGCGCGGGGTCGGTGGCGCCGCCGATCAGGTGGATGCGCCCCTCCAGCACCACCGCGGCCGCGGCGCCGCGCGGGCGGGGCAGCGGCGCCAGCTCCCGCCAGCGGTCCTGCGCCACGTCGTAGGCGAAGGCCTTGTCGTCGCAGCGGCGGTTCTGCTCGATGAAGCCGCCCATGGCGTAGACCACGCCCGCATGCGCCACCACGGCCACGTGGTTCGCGCCGCGCGGCAGGGGGGCGGCGTCGTACCAGCGGTCGGAGGCGGGATCGTAGACGGTGTGGTAGGCCCGGTTCACCTGCCCCTCGCCATAGCCGCCGACGACGTGCATGCGCCCGTTCCAGGCGGTGGCCCAGGCCATCTCGCTTCGCGGGATGGGCATGTCGGCGCGCGGGGCCCAGCGGCCCATGGGGCCGGGCGGGGCCGGGCTGTCGGTGACGCGCTGCGCCGCCTGGTCGGGGGTGATGTGGTGCGGCGCGCCGCCCTGGAACAGGTTGTGGAAGGGCTCGCGCGAGGGCGCCAGGGGGCGCAGCGCCGGGGCATGCTGCCCGTGCTGCTGCGCCAGGGCCGGCGCGGCCAGCAGGGTGCCGGCGCCTGCCAGCAGGGAACGTCGGTTCATCGGGAGGGCTCCTCCGCCATCGTTGCGGCGGAGGATACCGTGATTCAGCCCAGGCGCGAGATGTCGTTCGGGTTCGACAGGTCCAGGTTGGACAGGACGATGCGCGTGCCGTCGGCCAGCGTGATCGTGCTGCCGGAGCCTCCGGCCTGAACCGCGGCGATCCCGCCGAAGGGGCCGCCATAGCCGGACAGCTCCAGCCGGTCCTGGCCCAGGGCGAAGTCGCTGATGCGGACCACGGCGCCGGCGCCCAGGGTGCTGGCGGCGGCGAAGCGAAACACGTCGCTGCCGCCGCCGCCGCTGACGGTGGCGTCGCCGCGGCCGAAGGCGAAGGCCTCGCTCCCCGAACCGCCGGCGATGCTGGCCATGGCGTTGCCGCCCGAGACGTCGAACAGGTTGGCGCCGGAGGACAGGCCGCCCAGCAGGGTGACGTTGCCGGCCGAGGCGAGGAGCGAATCCCCGCCCCAGCCCGCCGCCACCAGCGTGTCCCCGCTGCCGCCGGCGCGCAGCAGCGTCGCGCCCTCGCCGGCCGTCAGGCTGTTGTTGCCGGCCGCGCCGCCGGCGATGGAGCCGCCCAGCCAGCCCGCCTGCACCGTGGCGCTGCCCGTGCCGGCGGAAACGGTGGTGCTGCCCATGCCGCCGATGAAGGTGAGGTTGCCGGTGCCGCCCTGCACCTCCGTCGTGGTCCAGCCGGAGACGGAAACCATGCCGCCGCCCCCCAGCGTGGCCTGCAGCGTGGCATCCGTGGCGCGGACCGTGTCGTTGCCGCCGCCGAGGTCGAGACGGGCGGTGCCGCCGGTCACGCTCACCTGGTCGTTGCCGGCGCCTGCGGTGACGGTGGCGGTGGTCCAGTCGGTCAGGGCGATGCTGTTGTTGCCGTCCCCCGCCGCGATGGAGGTGACGCCGCCCTGAACCGCGATGCTGTCGTTGCCCGAACCGGCGGCCAGGGTGGTGCGGGCCCAGCCGGCGACGGTGATGGCGTTGTCCCCGCCGCCCAGGCCCAGCGCGGCCTGGACGCTGGCATCGCCGCCCTGGATGGAGATGCTGTCATTGCCGTCGCCGGTGCGGATGGTGCTTTGCCCCCAGCCGGCGGCGATGACGGTGTTGTTGCCGTCGCCCAGGCTGATGTCGCTGCTGCCGCCATTGACCGAGACGCTGTCATTGCCGCCGGCGGCGGTGACGGTGAGGTTGGTGAAGCTGGCGGAAAGGCGGTTGTCGCCGCCGCCGAGGGCGACGCTGCTGGTGCCGCCGGAGAGGGTGACGCTGTCATTGCCGCCGCCGGCCGTGATGGTGGCGTTGCCCCATTCCACGCTGGCGGCGTTGTTGCCGGTGCCGAGGTCGGCGACCAGCGGGCCGCCCTGCACGGCGACGCGGTCATTGCCGGCGCCGCTGCGGATGCTCAGCGCGCCCCAGGCCACGGTGGCGTCCACCACGCCATCACCGCCCAGCACGGTGGTCGGCCCGCCCTGGAGGGCGAGGGTGAGGGCCGAGGCGTTGGAGATGATGGCCTGGCTGGTCCAGCTGGAGCTGATGGTGGCGGGGCCGGTGCCGCCGAGCACGATGGCCGGCGTCTGCTGCGTCGGCACGATCGGGCCGGAGGGCGTGCCCTGGAACAGCAGGGTGGCGGGGGCGCCGGTGGCAGGCGCGCCGCTGCCGGGGGGAATGATGACGGTGGGCGGCTGGCCGCCGAGGAGCGCCTGGGCCTGCGCCGCGATCGCGGGGTCAACCTGGACGACGGGCCCTTGCCCACCACCCGCGCCGGGGAGCGTGATATCCGCCATCTGTCGTCAACATCCTGTTGCGGTGCACGCAGAATGCCACAGCCCTGCGTGGCAGCATAGTCCGAAAACACACGTAGCTTATGAGGCTTCATCCATTGCCAGACTTGGCGGCCTTCGCCCCTGCTTGAAGGCGATCCAGCACGCCCAGACCAAGCGCGCCGAGCACGAAGACGCAATGGATCCCCACGGCCCAGGCGAGGTCGCGGTCGGGCAGGCTGTCCACGTTCATGAATTTCTGGAGGAGATGGATGGACGAAATTGCGATGATGGCGATGGAGACCTTCAACTTCAGGTTGCCGGGATCGAGGTTGCTGACCCAGGCGATCTTGGACTGGCCCTCGGCATTCACCAGCCGCGACACCAGGCTGTCATAGGAGGACAGCGCCACCATCGCGACCAGCGAGGCCACCAGCGCCGAATCCACCAGGTAGAGCAGGGAGAGCAGCAGGTCGGTGTCGCTCACCGGGCCGAAGGCGGTGGCGACGAACTTCGCCACCTTGGCGGCGAAGTGGAAGGCATAGGCCGCCAGCGCCACGGCGAGGCCCAGGTAGAAGACGACGAGGATGTAGCGGGAGGCCACGACGGCCCGGTTGAGGAGATTCTGCATCGCCCGCACCATGTGGCAAAGCGTTCGCATGAAGGGAAGCTCCGCGATGATCCGACGACTGGCCGAGGAGGCGCGGCTGTCCGGCGCCGTGGCGCATGGCGGCCTGGTCTGGCTGGCCGGCCAGGTGCCCGACGACGCCTCCGGCGACGCCGAGGCGCAGACCGCCGACGTGCTGCGCCAGATTGACGCCCTGCTGGCCGAGGCCGGCACCGACAGGACCCGCCTGCTGAGCGTGACGGTGGTGCTGCGCGACATCCGCGACGCGCCGGCGATGAACCGCGCCTGGGATGCCTGGCTGGACCCCGCGCACAAGCCGGCGCGCATGACCGTGCAGGCCCCGCTGGTGGACCCGGACTGGCGGGTGGAGATCACCGGCGTCGCGGCCCTGCCGTGACGGCGCGCGCCGCGCTGCGCCGCCGCCGCCTGCTGGGCGTGGCGCTCACGGTGGCGCTGATGCTGCTGGTGGCCGGCGGCGTAGTGGACCAGGGCTGGGCCTTCGCCGGCACGGCGCTGCTGGTGGCGGGCCTGGCCGTGGGCACGCTGCACCTGATCTTCCCGCATGGGCTGGTCTTCGCCCTGGGCGCCGCCAATGGCCTCGCGGTCTATGTCTGCATCTTCGCCGTGGTGGGGCAGGCGGGCTTCCCGCGCGTGGATGGCTGGGCGCGCTCGGTCGCCTTCCTGCTGCCGGTGATGGGCTTCGTCATGGCCTGCTGGGCGCGGCGCGACGAGCTGGCCGCCATCGCCGAGGGCAGCGGCGCGCGCTGGCACCCCGAGCGCGTGGCGCGCTGGCTGGGCGCGTGCGTGCTCATCGCCGTGGGCAGCCTGGCCATGCCGGTGAACCGGATGACGGAGGCGGGGCAGACCACCGTGCTGCTGGCCGCCATGGGCGCCGTGGCGCTGGTGACGGCCGCGGCGGTGGGCGAGGTGGTGCGCCTGCTGGTGGAGGTCGCCACCATCCTGCGCCAGGTGGGGCGGCGGCTGCGGCACCTGGCGGTGCCCATCGCCACCTATGTCTCGCTCTTCGCGCTGCTGGCGGTGGCCTTCGGCTGCTTCTACCGCATCGCCGACGGGCTTTCGCGCGTGCCCATCTTCATGATCGTGGGCCAGCCGACGCATATCTCCTTCTCGGACGCCATGCACTTCTCGGTGGTGACGCTCTCCACCGTCGGCTATGGCGACATCCAGCCGCATGATGACGGCATCCGGCTGCTCGCCGCCATCCAGATGGTGCTGGGCCAGCTGCTGCTGCTCTTCGGCTTCGCCGAGATCATGCGCGGGCGCGAAGGGCGCCGCGCCACCGACAACCCTTCGGCATGATTGCGCCTTAAAGCCGCGGATAATGGGAATGATGGACGGCATGGATTTCTGGAAGCGCCGCAAGGTGCTGGTGACCGGCGGGGCGGGCTTCCTCGGCTCCAACCTCTGCCACGCCCTGGCCGCGGCCGGCGCGCGGGTGACGGCGCTGGACGCCATGCTGCCCGATGGCGGCGCCAACCCCGCCAACCTGGAAGGCGCCGGCGTGCTGCTGGTGCGCGGCGACATCCGCGACACCGAGCTGGCCTCGCTGTGCCAGGGCACGGAGGTGCTGTTCAACATGGCGGCGCAGACCAGCCACATGGGCGGCCAGCGCGACCCGGTGGCGGACATCGCCATCAACGCCGTCGCGCAGGTGCGCCTGATCCAGGTGATGCGCGAGGCCGCGCCGGGCGCGCGTGTCGTCCATGCCTCGACGCGGCAATTCTACGGCCGCCCGATCTCCCTGCCGGTGGATGAGCTGCACCCGGTCAACCCGCCCGACGCCAACGGCGTGAGCAAATGGGCCGGCGAGCAGTACTGGATGCTGGAGAACCGGGTGCTGGGCCGCCCGGTCGTGTCCCTGCGCCTCACCAATTGCTACGGCCCCAGGCTGCGCATCGCCGATGCGCGGCAGACCTTCCTGGGCATCTGGATCCGCCGCCTGCTGGAAGGGGAGCCCTTCGAGGTCTGGGGCGGCGCCCAGCTGCGCGACCTCGCCTATGTGGATGACGTGACGCGCGCCTTCCTCATGGCGGCCGAGCAGGCCGACGCGCCGGGTGTGGCGGGCCGGGTGTTCAACCTGGGCGGCGCGCCGCCGGTCTCCCTGCTGGACCTCGCCGCGCTGTGCATCGCCGCCAATGGCGGGCGGGGCAGCTTCAGCACGCGCGAATTCCCGGCCGACCGCGCGCCGATAGACATCGGCTCCTACCACGCCAATGATTCCGCCTTCCGCGCCGCCACCGGCTGGGCGCCGCGGGTGGGGCTGGAGGAGGGGCTGCGCCTTTCCCTGGACTGGTATCGCCCCCGCCTTCCCGACTACCTTGCGATCGCCTGAGGACGCCTGACGATGAACGCCCCCGTGACGATGCTGCCCTTCGCCGACCCCGGCGCCGGCTACCGCGCGCTGAAGCCCGAGCTGGACGCCGCCATGCTGCGCGCCATGGCCAGCGGCTGGTACATCCTGGGCCAGGAAGGCGAGGCCTTCGAGCGCGAGTTCGCGGATTGGCTGGGCGAGGGCCAGCACGCGGTGGGCTGCGCCAACGGCACCGACGCGCTGATGCTGATCCTGCGCGGCATGGGCATCGGCGAGGGCTCGACCGTGGTGACGGTGGGCCACACCGCGGTGGCCACCGTGGCCGCCATCGAGATGGCCGGCGCCACGCCCCTGCTGCTGGACATTGACCCCGACACCTACGGCATGGACCCCGACGAGCTGCGCGCCGTGCTGGAGGACCCGCCGCCCGGCCTGCCGCCCATCCGCGCCGTCATCCCCGTGCACATCTACGGCCAGCCGGTGGACCTGCTGCCGATCAAGGCCGCCTGCGACGCCGCCGGCGTGGCGCTGATCGAGGATTGCGCCCAGGCGCATGGCGCGAAGCTCGATGGCCGCGCCGTCGGCACCATCGGCGACGCCGCGGCCTTCTCGCTCTATCCCACCAAGAACCTGGGCGCGCTGGGCGATGGCGGCATCCTGTCCACCCGCGACGAGGCGCTGGCGAAGCGCATCGGCGCCATCCGGCAATATGGCTGGGTGCGGCGCTACGTCAGCGACCTGGTGGGGGTGAATTCCCGGCTGGACGAGGTGCAGGCCGCCGTGCTGCGGGTGAAGCTGAAGCACCTGGGCGCGCAGAATGCCCGGCGGCGCGCGATCGCGGGCGCCTATGACGCCGCGCTGGCCGGCACCGGGCTGAACCCGCCGGTGCTGCGCCCGGGCGTCGAGCACGTGTATCACCTCTACGTGCTGCGCGACGCGCGGCGCGACGCCATGATGGCGGCGCTCAAGGCGCAGGGCATCGGCACCGGCATCCACTACCCGGTGCCCGTCCATGAGCAGCCGGCCTATGCCGGGCGCGTGGCGCTCGGCCCCGCCGGCTGCGCCGAGACCAGCCGCGCCGCGCAGGAGGTGTTCAGCCTGCCCATGTACCCGGAGCTGACGGAGGCCCAGGTGGCGCGCGTCTGCGAGGCGCTGCGCGGCTTGTGACCGCGGCGCTGCTGGCCCTGGCCGCGGCGCTGGAGATCGCGGGCTGCCTGGCCGCCTGGGCGGTGCTGCGCCAGGGCGCCAGCGCCTGGTGGCTGCTGCCGGGCGCCGCGGCGCTGGCCGGCTTCGCCGCGCTGCTTGCGCTGGTGCCGGCGCTTTCGGCCGGGCGGGCCTTCGCGGCCTATGGCGGGGTCTATGTGGTGGCGGCGCTGCTCTGGGCCGTGCTGGCGGAGGGCGAGCGCCCGGCGCCGCTGGATGCGCTGGCCGTGCTGCTGCTGCTGGGGGGTTCGGCGTTGCTGCTGCGTGGATGAGGGAAGGGAAAGGGTTGGAATGGCGCGCTATCTGGTGACTGGCGGGGCCGGCTATGTCGGCTCCCACGTGGTGCTCACCCTGCTGGATGCGGGGCATGAGGTGGTGGTGCTGGACGACCTCACCACCGGCCACCATGGCTCCCTCCAGCCGGGCGTGCCCTTCGTGCAGGCATCGCTGGCCGATCGCGGCGCGCTGGACGAGGTCTTCGCCTCCTGGAAGTTCGACGCGGTGTTCCACCTGGCCGCGCTGTCCCTGGTGGGCGAGAGCATGAAGGAGCCGCTGCGCTACTGCCGGGAGAACCTGTCGAACAGCATCAACCTGGCCGAGGCCGCGGTGAAGGGCGGCTGCCTGAAATACGTGCTGTCCTCCACCGCCGCCGTCTTCGGCGTGCCGCAGGAGGTGCCGATCACCGAGGCCGCGCCCACCACCCCCGTGAACCCCTATGGGTTGAGCAAGCTGATGATGGAGCAGGCCCTGGCCTGGGCGGAATCGGCGCATGGGCTGCGCTCCGCCTGCCTGCGCTACTTCAACGCCGCCGGCGCCGACCCGCAGGGCCGCGCGGGCGAGGATCACGAGCCCGAGACGCACCTGATCCCGCGCGCCATCCTGGCGACGCTGGGCAGGCTGCCGCCGCTGCACGTCTTCGGCACCGACTACGCCACGCAGGACGGCACGGCGGTGCGCGACTACGTGCATGTCATGGACCTCGCCGCCGCGCATGTGGCGGTGCTGCCGCGGCTGGATGGGGGCTCGGTGCGCTACAACCTGGGCAATGGCCGCGGCTCCTCGGTGCGGGAGGTGATGGCGGCGGTGGAGCGCGTGAGCGGCCGCAAGGTGCCGCATGAGGACGGGCCGCGCCGCGCCGGGGACCCGCCGGTGCTGGTCGCCTCCTCCGCCCGCATCATGGCCGAGACGGGCTGGCGGCCGCGCTTCCCGGAGCTGGACCGCATCGTGGAGACGGCCTGGGCCTGGCATTCCGCGCATCCGGATGGCTATGGCGCGCGCTGAAGCGGTGGCGGCGCGGCGCCCGGCTGCGTAGCCTCGCGTCGCAGCAGAAGGCATCGCGCATGGACCGTTTCTTCGGCATCACCGCCCAGGGCAGCAGCGTGCGGACGGAGGCGGTGGCCGGCGCCACCACCTTCCTCACCATGGCCTACATCCTGATCGTGAACCCCTCGATCATGGCGGCGGCGGGCATTGACCAGGGGGCGGCCTTCGTCGCCACCTGCCTGGCGGCGGCCATCGGCTCGGCGCTGATGGGGCTGGTGGCGAACTACCCGATCGCGCTCGCCCCGGGCATGGGGCTCAACGCCTTCTTCGCCTTCGGCGTGGTGCTGGGCATGGGGGTGCCGTGGCAGGTCGGGCTGGGGGCGGTGTTCCTGGGCGGGGTGCTGTTCTTCCTCGTCTCGGTGCTGCGCATCCGCGAATGGCTGATCGGCGGCATCCCCTTGTCGCTCAAGCTGGGCATCGCCGCGGGCATCGGCGCCTTCCTGGGGCTGATCGGGCTGAAGAACCTGGGGCTCGTGGTGGCCAATCCGGCGACCTTGGTGGGCATGGGGAAATTCACCATCCCCGTGCTGCTGGGCTGCGCCGGGCTGCTGGCCATCGCCGCGCTTTCCGCGCGCCGCGTGCCGGGGGCGGTGCTGATCGGCATCATCGGCACCGCGCTGGCGGGCGTGCCCTTCGGGCTGACGGAGCTGAAGGGCGTGGTCGCCATGCCGCCCTCCCTGGCGCCGACCTTCCTGCAGCTGGACATCGCGGGCGCGCTGCAACTGGGCCTGCTGGGAATCGTCTTCACCTTCTTCCTGGTGGACCTGCTGGACAATACCGGCACGCTGATCGCCACCACCCACCGCGCCGGGCTGATGCAGCCCGATGGCACGGTGCCGCGGCTGGGCCGGGCGCTGATGGCGGATTCCGGCGGGGCGATGGTGGGGGCCGCGCTCGGCACCTCCACCACCGTCAGCTACATCGAGAGCGCGGCGGGCATCCAGCAGGGCGGGCGCACCGGGCTGACGGCGGTGGTGGTGGCGCTGTGCTTCCTGCTGGCGCTGTTCCTGGCGCCGCTGGCGGCCTCCGTGCCCGCCTTTGCCACCGCGCCGGCGCTGATCTTCGTGGCCTGCCTGATGGCCCAGGCGCTGCACGGCCTGGATTGGGCGGATGAGACGGAATACCTGCCCGCCATCCTGACCATGCTGGCGATGCCCTTCACCTTCTCCATCGCCACCGGCATCGGGCTGGGCTTCATCGCCTATGCGGCGGTGAAGGCGCTGGCCGGGCGGGCGGGCGAGGTGCATGGCGCGGTGTGGCTGCTGGCGGCGCTCTGCGCCGTGAAGTTCGCCCTGGGATGAGGCATCCGGCCGCCCTCGCGCCGCTGCGGCACCCGGCCTTCCGCATGCTGTGGCTGGCCAACCTGGTCAGCAACACCGGGCTGTTCATCCAGAACACCGCCGCCGGCTGGCTGATGACCAGCCTGTCCGGCGACCCTCTGATGGTCTCGCTGGTGCAGGCGGCCTCCATGCTGCCGGTCTTCCTGCTGGCCCTGCCGGCCGGCGCCCTGGCCGATATCCTGGACCGCCGCCACTTCCTCATCGGCGCGCAGCTGTGGATGACGCTGGTGGCGGTGGCGCTCTGCGCGCTGACCTGGGCCGGGGCGCTGGGGCCCTGGGGGCTGGTGGCACTGACCTTCGCGCTGGGTGCGGGGCTGGCGATGAACTTCCCCGCCTGGGGCGCCACCACGCCGGAGCTGGTCCCGCGCGAGGACCTGGTGGGCGCCATCGCGCTCAACGGCATCGGCTTCAACATCACCCGGGCCATCGGCCCGGCGCTGGGGGGGCTGGTGATCGCCTGGGCGGGCATCGGGGCCGCCTTCGCGCTGAACGCGCTGTGCATCCTCGCCCTGGTCTGGGCGCTGGTGGCCTGGAAGCGCGAGGCCGTGCATTCGCGCCTGCCGCGCGAGCGCCTGGCGCCGGCCATCCGCGCCGGGGCGCGCTTCGTCGCCGCCAACCCGCAGATGCATGCGGCCATCATCCGCGCGGTGGTGTTCTTCCTCTTCTCCTCGGCCGTGTGGGGGCTGCTGCCGCTGCTGGTGCGGCAGGAACTCGGCCTCGGCCCCTCGGCCTTCGGCATCCTGCTGGGCTGCATGGGGGCGGGCGCGGTGGCGGCGGGGCTGCTGCTGCCGCGCGTGCGCAACCTGACCGACCGCTCGGGGCTGGTGATGTGGGCCTCGCTCCTCGGTGCCCTGGCGATGGCGATGCTGGCGCTGCTGCACCACTGGGCGGCGGCGGGTGTGGCGATGCTGCTCTACGGCGTCGCCTGGATCAGCGCGGCCAGCACCTTGCAGGCGGCGGCGCAGATGGCGGCGCCCGCCTGGGTGCGGGCGCGCGCCATCGGCATCTACCAGATGAGCTTCTTCGGGGCGCTGGCGCTGGGCTCCGCGCTCTCGGGCGTGCTGGCGGGGCATCTGGGCGTGCCGGCGGCGCTGGGCCTCTTCGCCGCCTGCGCGGCGGCCGGCGCGGTGCTGGTGCGCGGCTGGCGGCTGGAGCCGCC
>JBEQBS010000048.1:0-14129 GCA_041639675.1 Rubritepida sp.
GGGCAGCCGCACCGCCGCCGGCCAGGCCGGGCGCTCGCAATACGCCGCCACCAAGGCGGCGCTGGTGGCGCTGGCGCGGTCCTGGGCGGCGGAGCTGGCGCCGCGCGGCGTCACCTGCAACGTGGTGGCGCCGGCCGCCACCGACACGCCGATGCTGCGCGACCCCGCCCGCGCCGGCACCGCGCCGAGGCTGCCGCCGATCGGCCGCTACGTGCGGCCGGAGGAGGTGGCGGCCGCGGTCGCCTTCCTGCTGGGAAGCGATGCCGGCGCCATCACCGGGCAGCAGCTGGTGATCTGCGGGGGGGCGTCGCTGTAGCCCTCAGTGGTGGCTCAGCAGCCGGCCGAAGCCCTCCATCCGGTCCATCACGCCGTGCTCCCGCAGCGCGTGCCACCACGTCGCCGTGTTGATGGCGATCACCGGCTTGCCCAGCCAGCGCTCGGCCTCCGCCGCCAGCCGCACCATCGAGAGGTTGGTGCCGATCTGCACGATGGCGTCCACCTCCTCCCCGTCCAGCTCCTTCAGCACCGTAACCAGCTCGGCTTCCGTCACCTCGGCGATGGCGGTCCAGCGGCGGCATTGCAGGGCGCGGTCGCGCACCACCTGGAAGCCCATGTCCCCGAAGTAGCGGATCACCTCCGTGTTCATCGAGGGCCAGTAGGGGGAGACGATGGCCAGCCGGCGGATCCCCGGATCCAGCGCGCGCAGGGCGGCGGTGCAGGCATGGCTGCCGATCGTCACCTTCAGCCCGCTCTCCGCCTCCACCGCCGCCTGGAAGCGGTCGGCGCCCGCCGCGCCGTCGAAGAAGGTCACGGCGCTCATCCCCATCACCAGGCGATCGGGGGCGCAGGTCATCACGCTGCGCACCGCGTCCATGGTGTTGGCGCCGATCAGCTCGGCGCCGGCGCGGAAGGTCTCGTTGCTCACCGCATGCGCGTCGGGGGTGAAGATGCGCGCGTAGTGCGCGGTGACGCCGGGCGGGCGCATCGCGTCGAAATCCGGCTGCACCACCGTGTTGGTGGAAGGCCCCATGACGCCGAACTTGCCGCGCCAGCCCAGGACATCACGCATTCACCCTTGCTCCCCGCATTGCGGCACGCAGCGTAAGCCTGCATCGTCACCCACGGGAAGCGCCTGGGGAGACACCTTCGGGATGATGAACAGACGAACCTTCGGCGCCGCCGCCGCCCTGCTGCCCTTCGCCGCCGCCGCGCAGGAACCCTGGCCCATGCGCGGGTCCATCCGCTGCATCGTGCCCGGCCCGGCCGGCGGCGCGGGCGACTTCATGGGCCGCGTCATCAGCGAGCGCCTGACGCCCCGCCTGGGCCAGCAGGTGGTGGTGGAGAACCGGCCGGGTGCGGCCACCAACATCGGCATGACCGCCGTGGCCCGCGCCGCGCCCGATGGGTACACGCTGGGCATCGCCTCCATCGCGTCCAACGCCGTCAACCGCTGGCTCTACCGCTCGCTGCCCTTCGACCCGGAGCGCGACTTCGCCCCCGTCTCGCTGATCGCGCTGGTGCCGAACCTGATGGTGGTGCCGGTCTCCATCGGCGTCTCCACCGTGGCGGAGTTCGTGGCCTTCGCCCGCACCCGGCCGATCAACTACGGCTCGGTCGGCGCCGGCTCCTCCCAGCATCTCGCGGCGGCGCAATTCGCGCTGGCCAATGGGCTGGACATGACGCA
This sequence comes from Rubritepida sp., assembly GCA_041639675.1. Lineage (GTDB taxonomy): Bacteria > Pseudomonadota > Alphaproteobacteria > Acetobacterales > Acetobacteraceae > Roseococcus. The sequence goes on from JBEQBS010000048.1 coordinate 1,685, forward strand.
CGTGCCCTATTCCGCCGCCGGCCCGATGAACACCGACCTGATCGAGAACCGCACCCAGGTGCTGTTCCAGTCCGTCAGCGCCGTGGCCGAACTCGCGCGCGCCGGCCGCGTGCGCGCGCTGGCGGTGACGGGCGAGGAGCGCCTGCCCGCCTTCCCCGATGTGCCGACCCTGCGCGAATCGGGCATGGACATCGTCTCCATGGGCTGGTTCGGCCTCTGCACGCCGGCCGGCGTGCCCGAGCCCATCCTGGCCCGGCTGCACGCCGAAACCCTGGCCGCGCTGCGCGAGCCCGAGACGACGGCGCGCATCATCGCCAGCGGCGCCGTGCCGCGGCCCTCGCCCTCGCGCGAGGATTTCGCCCGCTTCATGGCCGCCGAGAGCCAGCGCTGGCGCCCGGTGATCGAGGCGACGGGCGCGCGGGTGGAGTGATACGAATGGCATCATTGCTTGACCGGTCCATGCGGCCCGCTTCGCGGGCCGAGCGCGCTTCTGCGCGCCGCGGCAAGTGCCGCGCAGCCAAGCCCGCGGAGCGGGCGCCCGGCGTTTGAGGGCGCAAAAACGACCCATACGAACGGCACGGCGCGCCCGCGCCACAGGTCCGGTTTTCGTGCCGTTCGTATGAGGCGCTACCAGGCCAGGGCCGGCGCCTCCAGCTCCGCCTGCACGCGGTTGCGGCCGGCCTGCTTGGCCTCGTAGAGCAGGCGGTCGGCGCGCTCGAACAGGTGGCGCGCCGCCTCCCCCGCCAGGGCGCGGGCGATGCCGAGCGAGGCGGTGACGCGCACCGCCGGCGCCCCGTCCTCCGCCAGCACGCCGGAGGCGGCGACGGCCTGGCGCAGCGTCTCGGCGAAGGCGCCGGCGGCCTCGGGCGCCGCGCCGTCCAGCACCACCGCCAGCTCCTCCCCGCCGATGCGCGCGGCGGTGTCGCCCGGGCGCAGGCAGGCGCGCAGCGTGGCCGCCACCTCGGCCAGCACCAGGTCGCCCACGGCATGGCCATGGCGGTCGTTCACCGCCTTGAAGTGGTCAATGTCCAGCAGCAGCAGGAAGGCGGGGCCGGGGCCGGCCAGGGCGGCGCCCAGCGCGCGGTCGAAGCCGCGGCGGTTGGCCAGGCCGGTCAGCGGGTCGCTCTCCGCCTCGCGCCGCGCCGCCTCCAGCTCCGTGCGCAGGGCCTGGGTGCGCTCCGCCATCTCGGCGAAGCGGGCGGCCATGGCCTCCCCCTTCGCGCGCAGGCTGCGCGTCTCCTCCTCCAGCCGCTGGATCAGCGGCGGCGCCTTGGCGGTGCGGCCCTCCAGCGCCGCGCTCACGCTGCGCAGCGTTTCCCCATACTGGCTGGCATCGGCGGCGGCGCCGGAGATGGCGCCGGCCGCGTCCTCCAGCGTCTCGCCCAGGCGGCCGCTCATCGCCCACAGGCGGTCGCGCTCCGCGGCGGCGCGGAAGTGGCGCTCATGCAGCGCGCGCAGGCAGGTTTCCCCGGCGGCCAGCAGCGCGTCCAGCTCGGCACGCCAGGGCTGCGGGCCGGGGAGCTGGCAGGCGAAGAAGATCTCGTAATGCTCGGGCGTCGGGCTCACGCCATGGCGCAGCATGGCCTGCATGGCGGCATGGGCGATGGCGACGGCCGGGTCCCGTCTGGGAAGAAGTTGGGGGGCGGTCACGGTCCTCGACGGCTCCTCGGTTCGTAGGCGGACCATGTAGGGGAAGGATTAACGCCGCATTGCCGAAGACGGCTGATCAGGAATTGTAATGCGTTTCGACCTCCGCACGGGACAGCAGCTGCGCGTATTTCTGGCCCATGTCGAAGAGGTTGGCCTCGTGCGGGCCCAGGGCACGGTCGCCCACGCAATCCGTCACCACGATGGGGCGGAACTCGTGCTGCATGGCATCCACCACGCTGGCCCGCACGCAGCCCGAGGTGGTGCAGCCCGCCACCAGCACCGTGTCCACCCGGCGGAAGCTCAGCCAGCCCTGCAAGGGCGTGTCGAAGAAGGCCGAGGCGCCGCGCTTGCGCACCACCAGCTCGCCCGGCAGCGGCGCCAGCTCCGGCACGATCTGCGCGGCATGCGCCTCCTCCGTCAGCGTCAGCAGGGTGGGCGACTTGAGGGTGAAGACGCCGGCATCGCTGCCATCGGCGGCATAGACCACGCGGGTATGCGCCACCGGCCAGCCCTTCGCGCGCGCGAAGGCCAGCAGCGCGCGCGTCTGCGTGATGGCCTCCGCGATGTTACCGCCACCCAGCACGCCGGGATCGGCGAAGCCATGCACGAAGTCCACGATCAGCAGCGCCGGCGCCACGCCGGGTTCCAGCCGCCTGCCCATGCCCTGGCGGGCATACAGCTCGGCGTCGCTCATGCCACCGCCTCCAGGTCGCGCAGGGACTGGATCATGGAGGAGCGCAGCAGGTGGGCGCGGTGGCGCGCCGGGTCCTCCGCCGTGGCGCGCAGATCGTCCAGGAAGGCGCGGCGCGTGGCGGGGTCCTTCTGGTTCAGCAGGGCGCGGTTGCGCAGCGCCTGCTGCTGCACCACCTCCAGCGCCACCTTGCGCCGCTGGCGCTCGTAGCGGCCCAGCAGGGCGGGGTCGGCGCCGCGCCACACCTCGGCCAGCTTGCCGGCCAGGTTCAGCGCGTCATGGATGCCGCCATTCATCCCCATGCCGCCCAGCGGGTTGTTCACATGCGCGGCATCGCCCGCCAGCAGCACGCGGCCTTCGACGTAGCGGTCGGCCACGCGCTCATGCACGCGATAGGCCGTGCGGTGGCGGATCTCATAGGGGGCGCCCGTGGGCAGCACCTGCTGCATCCGCTCCTCGATCCGCGCGTCGGAGAGCATGTAGCCCTCCGGCTCCTCCGCATCGGTGGGCAGCAGCACGCGCCACAGGCTGGCCGTGCGCAGCAGCACGAACCATTCGTCGGGGTCGCTGATGTAGGCGATGTTGGTGAGGCTCCCGACGTGGTCGTGGAAGGGGAAGGGGGTGGACAGCGTCAGGTAGAGCTCCGGGATGGTCTGCCCCTCGAAGCCGATGCCCAGCGACTTGCGCACCGCGCTGCGCGCGCCGTCGGCGCCGACCAGCCAGCGGCCGCGGATCGGCTCGCGCGTGCCGTCCGGGCGCTCCACCACCAGCGTCACGCCGTCGGCGTCCTGCGTCACCTCGGCCGCGCGGGCGTCGTAGAGGAACTCCACCTGGCTGTCGGCCGCCAGGCGGTCGCGCAGCAGGCGCGTCAGGCGCCATTGCTCGCATTGCAGGCGGTAGGGGTGATCGGTGTCGGCCGCGATCATCGCGTGGTCGAAGGTGGCGACGGGGCCGGCGGCGCGGTCGCGGAACTGCCAGGTGGGGCAGACCAGCCCCTGTGCCACCATCGCCTCCACCACGCCGAAGCGGCTCAGCATGTCCAGCGTCGGCGGATGGAAGGTGGAGGCGCGCAGCCCATCGGGCAGGTCGCGCTCGGCCTCGACGACGAGGACGGGGATGCCCTCGGCGGCCAGGGCGGCGGCGGCGACCAGGCCGACCGGGCCGGCGCCGGCGACGAGGACTCGGTTGGGCGTCATGCGGGGATGCTCCATGCCGCGCGCATGTGACGACGCGCGCGGCGCGGGCGCAACGGGGCGCGGGATGGGTGGCGCGCGCCGCCGCGCCGGGGCTGCCCGCGCCCTGGGCAGGGGCGCTACACCATGCGCAGCAGCGTGCCGTCCTTGCGGATGGCCTGGTGCACCACCACGGCGGCGACGTGCAGCGCCAGCAGCGCGGCGATGGCCCAGCCCAGCCATTGGTGCAGTCGCAGCAGCAGCGTCCCCAGCGCCTCGTCCTTCGCCATGAAGGGCGGCTGGTTGATGAAGCCGAGGAAGGCGGTCGGCCCCGCCATGGGAAAGCCCCAGGCGTTGGAGCCGATGAAGCCCAGCAGTGGCTGCGCCAGCAGCGCGCCATACAGCAGCGCATGCACCGCGCCCGCCGCCAGCGCCATCGGCGCCGGGATGGCGGGATGCGGCGGCGGCGGGTGGCGCAGGCGCCACCCCAGCCGCGCCAGGGTGAGCAGGAAGACCAGCGCGCCCAGGCTTTCGTGGATCTGGTAGAAGCGCATCTTGTCGGCGTCGCGCACATGGCCGATCACGAAGCCGAAGGCCAGCGCGCCGACCAGCAGCGGCACGGACAGCCAGTGGAACCACTTGGCGGCGGGGGTGTATCCCATTGCGGCAGGCTATCACGGCGCAGGTGGCCGCGCACGCGGATTGGTCGGCGCATCCGGGCAAGCGCTGGGTGACGCGCGCGCGGCGCGACGGCGCCGGCTGGCTGGCGGCCGACCCCGCCCCGGTGGGCGAGCCCATGGCGCTGGGCGAATCGCTGCTGGCCGATGGCCCGGCGGTGCTGGGCCTCGACGTGCCGCTGGGCGTGCCGCGCCTCTGGGCCGCCACGCGCTCGGAGCCCGGCTTCGTGGACTTCCTGCGCGGCCGCGCCGGCGATGCGCGCTTCTTCACGGTGGCGGAAGCGCTGGATGGCGTCTCGCCCGCCGCCCCCTTCTATCCCCGCATCGGCGTGAAGGGGATGACCCGCGCCGGGCACGCCGCCGCGCTGGGCCTCGCCGATGCGGCGGCGCTGTCCCGCTGGTGCGACCGCGCGACCGCCGAACGCCCGGCCGGCGCGCCGGTCTTCTGGACGCTGGGCGCCAACCAATCCGGCAAGGCGGCCATCGCCTGCTGGCGGGACTGGCTGGCCCCCGCGCTGGCCGCTGGCGCGCCCTATGCCATCTGGCCTTTCGACGGCGCGCTGCACGCGCTGGTGGCACCCGGCCGGCTGGTGCTGGCGGAGGTCTATCCGGCCCAGGCGCTGCGCGTCATCGGCGTGCGGCTGGCCGGTTCCAAGCGCGACGCCGGCGCGCGCCGCGCCGCCGCCCCGGCGATCCGCACCACCATGGCGCGGCTGGGCGTGCGCGGCGCGCCGGGGCTGGAGGAGGGCTTCGGCGCCGACCCCGCCGGGGAGGACCGCTTCGACAGCCTGCTGGGCCTGCTCAACCTCGTCGCCGTGCTGGATGGCCATGCGGCGGATTTCGTGCCCGACGACGCCATGGTGCGCCGCTGGGAAGGGTGGGTGCTGGGGCAGCGCGCGCTGCCCCAGGACCTTCACGCCGGGTCGGGCTGACCCGTCGCGACGCGGGCCAGGGAGACCAGCATGTCCAGCATCGGCGCCGCCACGCCGCGGGCGCGGGCGATGCGCAGCGGCGCCTCGAACAGGGTGGCGAATTCCGTGGCGCGGCCGGCCTGGTGGTCCTGGAGGATGGAGGGCCGGTGCGGCAGCGCGGCGCTGCGCATCACCCGCTCCTCCGCGCCCTCGCTCAGCTCGTGCCCCTCGGCGCGGGCGATGGCGAGCCCTTCCGCCAGCACCGCCAGCGCCGCCTCGCGCAGCGCCGGCTGGGCGAAGGTGGTGCGCATGTCGGCGCCGCTCAGCAGCGTCAGCGGGCCGACCGTGAGGTTGTTCACCAGCTTCAGCCAGATGTCGCGCCGGATGTCGGGCGAGGCGATGGCGCCCATGCCGCCGGCCTTCAGCGCCGCCACGATGGGTGCCGCCCGCTCGCAGGGGCCGGGCCGGGTCTCGCCCAGCAGCAGGCGGTTCTGCTCGGTCTGCACCGTCACCTCGCCGGGTGCCGTCACGGTGCAGGCGGACCAGACGACGCCGCCCAGCACGCGGCGCATCTCCAGCGCCTCGTGCAGCGGGTGCGGCGGCGATTCCTCGTGCCACCAGGGGATGCCGTTGACCACGAAGGCCACCGGCGTCTCCTTCCCCAGCAGCGGCGCCAGCAGGGGCGCGATGGCGGGCAGGGAGGGCGTCTTGGCCGTCACCAGCACGGCGTCCTGCGGGCCGAGGTCGCGCGGGTCCTCGCTGGCGCGGACCGGGACGGTGAAGGACCCCTCCGGCGCGTGCACGGTCAGGCCGCGTTCGCGCATCGCCGCCAGCGGCGCGCCGCGCACCACGACGGAGACATCGGCGCCGCCCTTCGCCAGCCGCCCGGCCAGGTGCCCGCCGATGGCCCCGGCGCCGAAGACGCAGACCCGCATCACGCCGCACCTGCGGTGCGGCGTGATGCGCGTGTTCCGCCCTCAAGCGCCGGGCGCGCGCTCCGCGCCGCGGGTGCGATGGCCGGAAGGGCAGTCTGGCGGCGGGCCGCGCCGTGCGCAGCCGGGTGCCGGGCGCTCATGCGAGGTACTCCACCGCGATGCGGCTCAGCGCCTGCACGCCCAGGGCGATGCAGCGCTCATCCGGCTGATAGTCGGCATTATGCAGCCGGTCGGCGCGGCCGGGTGCGCCGGCGCCGATGCCCAGGTGGAAGGCCGGCGCGCGCTCGGCGAAGGCGGCGAAATCCTCCGCGCCCATGGAGGGCTGGCCCTCGCCCACCACCTCGCCCAGCTGCGCGCGCACGGCGGCCACCGCCGGCTCCAGCACGCGGTCGTCATTCACCAGGGAGCCGATCATGCGGCGGTAGTCCAGCGTCGCCTCCAGCCGCATGGCCGCGGCGGTGTGCTCCACCAGGCGCCGGATGGCGTCCTCGGCCACGTCGCGCGCCTCGGCGTGCAGGGTGCGGACGGTGCCCTTCAGCAGCGCGCGCTCGGGGATGATGTTGTGGGTGGTGCCGGCCTGGAGCATGCCCACCGTCACCACGCAGGGATGCAGCGGCCTCTGCTCGCGGCTCACCACCGTCTGCAGCTGCGTCACCAGGTGCGCCGCCCCCACCACCGGGTCCACCGCGGCATAGGGGTGCGCGGCATGGCCGGACTTCCCGCGCAGCGTGAGCGTGAAGGTGTCGGAGGCCGCGAGCGACGGGCCGCGCACGTAGGTGAACGTCCCCACCGGCGCATGGGGGTGGTTGTGGAAGCCGATCACCGCGTCCAGCCCATCGGCCGCGCCTTCGGCCACCATGGCGGGGGCGCCCTCCAGCGTCTCCTCCGCCGGCTGGAAGATCAGCGTCACGCGGCCGGCGAGATCGGCGCGCATGGATTGCAGCACCTCCGCCACGCCCAGCAGGGTGGCGGTGTGGATGTCGTGCCCGCAGGCGTGCATCTGGCCCGCCACCGTGCTGGCGAAGGGCAGCCCCGTCTCCTCCTGGATGGGCAGCGCATCCATGTCGGCGCGGATGCCCAGGTTGCGCCCGGGCCTGCCGCCCTCGATGACGCCGACCACGCCCGTGCCGCCGATGCCGGTGCGGTGCGCGATGCCCAGCCGCGCCAGCTCCGCCGCGACGATGCCGGCGGTGCGGCGCTCCTGGAAGGCGAGCTCCGGGTGGGCGTGCAGGTCGCGGCGGATGGCGACAAGGCGCGCCTCCTGCGCCGCGGCGGCCGCCTGGATGCGGCCGGTGGGGTCGTTGGGGCGGGCGGTCATGGCGCGCGGGAATCCTGCGGTGGGCTACGTATCCTTCCGGTGGGATACCGCCGTGTCCAGCCGCTTGCCCGGCCTTCGGGCGCATGCCAGAACATGGCAGGATTGCGACATCCGGGACCGGGAGAAGGGGGAAACAGTGACGACGCGCCGCGCCGCCCTGGCGAGCCCTGCCCTGCTGTTCGCCGCGCCCGCCGCCGCGCGGGGGCGCTGGCCCACCCAGCCCATCCGCCTGGTCGTGCCCTTCGCGCCCGGCGGCACCACCGACCTGATCGCCCGCCTGGTCGGCACGCCGCTGGGCGAGCGCCTGGGCCAGCCGGTGATCGTGGAGAACCGGCCCGGCGCCGGCGCCACGCTGGGCAGCGCCCTGGTGGCGCAGGCCGCGCCGGACGGCCACACGCTGGTGCTGAGCAACATCGCCTCCCACGCCATCGCGCCCGCGCTCTACCCGAACCTGCGCTACGACGCGCTGCGGGACTTCACCCATGTGGCGCTGCTGACCACCAACCCCTCCGTGGTGGTGGCCAACCCGCGCAGCGGGCCGGACAGCATGGCCGAGCTGGCGCGCCGCCACCGCGAGCGCGCGCTGGACATGGCGAGCAGCGGCGCCGGCTCCTCCAACCACATGCTCATCGTCCGCCTGGGCCAGCTGCTGGGCCGCGAGCTGAACCACGTGCCCTTCCGCGGGGCCGGGCCGGCGATGACGGCGGTGATCGGCGGCCAGGTGCCGCTGATGAGCGACAGCCTGCCGAGCGCCGCCAGCCACATCCGCCAGGGCAGCGTGCGGGCGCTGGCGATGAGCAGCGAGGAGCGCCACCCCGCCTTCCCCCAGGTGCCGACGCTGCGGGAGCAGGGGCTGGACCTCGTCACCTCCTCCTGGTTCGGCCTGTCCGGCCCGGCGCGCATGGCCGATGCGATCGTCGAGCGCATCTCGGCCGAGGTGCTGGGCGTGCTGGCGCAGCCGGAGGTGCAGACGCGCTTCGCCGAGTTCGGCGGCACCGCCGGACGCATGAATGCCGCGGAATACACGGCCTTCGTGGCGACCGAGCTGGCCCGCTGGGGGCCGGTGGTTCGCGAATCTGGCGCGCAGCCTGACTGATTGGTCATTTTTGACACGCCAAGCGGCGCGTGCTTGGCAGATCGTAAGGAATGCCGGATGTTCCGGCGGGGTTTCGGAGGACGGGCGATGCAGCTCAGGATCAACACGAAGGACGTGGCGTCGGGGGTCTTCCTCGTGCTCGTCGCCCTTGTCGGGCTCTACCTGAACCAGGACCACAGCCTGGGCACCGCGCGCCGCATGGGCCCCGGCTACATGCCGATGCTGGTCTTCTGGCTCCAGGCCGGGCTGGGGGCGGCGGTGATCTTCTTCGGCCTGCTGAACGGCCCCGACCCGCTGGAGAAGTGGACCGGGCTGGACATGGGCACGCTGGCCGCGGCGCTGGCCGCCGGCTGGATCGTCTGGAAGGTCGCGCCCTCCATCGCGCCGATCTTCGGCCAGACCTACTACGCGGTGGGGGTGGGCATCCTGGCGGGCATGCTGGTCCTTTCCATCTCGCCGGGCTGGCGGCTGCTGGGCCTCATCAACGCCGCCATGGCGGTGTTCGGCCTGCTGCTGGACCAGGTGGGCTTCTTCGCCGCGCTGACCGGCACCATCCTCGTCTCGGCGGCCGCCGAGCGCACGCAGACCCTGAAGGGCACGGCCGGGCTGCTGGTCTTTCTGCTGGTGCTGTGCTGGTGGGTCTTCATCTACGAACTCGACATCCGCGTGAACCTGTGGCCGCAGTTCTGAGCGCGCGCTAGGGAGACGACACGACCATGGAACTCCTCCTCAGCAACCTCGCGCACGGCTTCGGCGTCGCGCTGTCGTTGCAGAACATCTCCTTCGCGCTGCTGGGCGCGCTGATCGGCACCGCCATCGGCGTGCTGCCGGGCATCGGCCCCGTCGCCACCATCTCGCTGCTGCTGCCGATCACCTTCGGCCTGCCGGCGACCACCGCCATCATCATGCTGGCGGGCATCTTCTACGGCGCGCAGTATGGCGGCTCCACCACCGCCATCCTGCTGAACCTGCCGGGCGAGGTGTCCTCGGTCGTCACCACGCTCGAAGGCTACAAGATGGCGCGCAACGGGCGCGCGGGGGCGGCGCTCGCCACCGCGGCGCTCGGCTCCTTCTTCGCCGGCTCGGTCGCCACCATCCTGGTCGCCGCCTCCGGGCCGCTGCTGACGCAGGTCGCGCTCTCCTTCGGCCCGGCGGACTACTTCTCGCTCATGCTGCTGGGCCTGGTGATCGCCTGCGTGCTCGCGCAGGGCTCCATCATCAAGGCCATCGGCATGGTGGTGCTGGGCGTGGCGCTCGGCCTGGTGGGCACCGACGTGCAGACCGGCCAGCAGCGCTTCACCTTCGGCATCCCCGAGCTGTCCGACGGCATCGGCTTCGTGCCCATCGCCATGGGCATGTTCGGCATCGCCGAGATCGTGCTGAACCTGGAGCGCCCCGAGGCGCGCGAGGTGATGAAGACCAAGGTCGGCAACCTGTGGCTGACCAAGGAGGAGTTCCGCCGCGCCACGCCGGCGGTGCTGCGCGGCACCGTGGTCGGCTCCTTCCTGGGCATCCTGCCTGGCGGCGGCGCCAGCCTCGCGGCCTTCGGCTCCTACATGATGGAGCGCAAGATGTCGAAGGGCCGGGCCATGTTCGGCAACGGCGCCATCGAGGGCGTCGCCGGCCCCGAGGCCGCGAACAACGCCGCCGCGCAGACCTCCTTCATCCCGCTGCTGACGCTGGGCATCCCGTCGAACGCCGTGATGGCGCTGATGGTGGGCGCGCTCATCATCCAGGGCATCCAGCCGGGCCCGCGCATGGTGGAGGCGCAGCCCGACCTGTTCTGGGGCCTCATCGCCTCCATGTGGATCGGCAACCTGATGCTGCTGGTCATCAACCTGCCGATGATCGGCATGTGGGTGAAGCTGCTGCAGGTGCCCTACCGCTTCCTGTACCCGTCCATCCTGGTGTTCTGCTGCATCGGCGTGTACTCGCTGAACAACAACGTGTTCGACGTGTACATGACCATCCTGTTCAGCGTGTTCGGCTACTTCTGCAACAAGCTGAAGCTGGAGCCGGCGCCGCTGCTGATCGGCTTCGTGCTGGGGCCGATGATGGAGGAGCACCTGCGCCGCGCCATGCTGCTGAGCCGCGGCGACGCGATGATCTTCCTCCAGCGCCCGATCAGCGCCACCATGCTGGCCATCGCCTTCGCCGCCCTGGCACTGATGATGCTGCCCAACATCCGCAAGGGGAAGGAGAAGGCGATGGCCGAATAGGCCGCCGCCATCCATCCACGCGCTTCCAGGGGGCGCCGCGGGGGACCGCGGCGCCCCTTTCCGTTTGCGCCCGCGCAAGGCGCGCCGCCTGCCCACCCTGCCATCTTCCCCATGAAAGGTCCGCCCATGTCCCTGATCCTGCGCGTGCTGCTGCTCGCCGCCGGCGCCGCCGCCGCGCTGCTGGTGGCGCCCGATTCCGACATCTTCCCCGTGGCGCAGGGGATGATGGCCATCGCGCTCGTCGCCGCGCTGGTGGTCGCCGTCGCGCTCTGGCGACGGTAGGTGATGATCCGCACACGCGGATCATGACCAAGCCCTGCCGGACGGACGATCCGTCCACGCGCCTCCCCGAATCCGCGCCATCCATCCTATGCTGGGCGCCATGGCGATCGTGCAGTCCGTCCTCTGGCTCATGGCGGCCTGCATCCTGCTGGCGGTGCTGGCCCGCTTCCTGCGCCTGCCCTATGCCGTGGTGCTGGTGCTGGCCGGCAGCGCGCTCGCCTTCGCGCCCGGCGTGCCGCCCATCACCCTGGCGCCCGACCTGGCGCTGGCCTTCTTCCTGCCGCCGCTGCTGATGGCCAGCGCCTACCGCACCGACTGGCACGCCTTCCGCCGCAACCTGCGGCCCATCCTGCTGCTGGCGGTGGGATTCGTGCTGTTCTCCGCCTTCGCCACCGGCTGGTTCGTGCGCCTGCTGGTGCCGGACATGCCCTGGGCCGCCGCCATCGCGCTGGGCGCCATCCTCGCCCCGCCCGATGCCGTCTCCGCCGCCGCCGTCCTCCAGCGCCTCAACCTGCCGCGCCGCATCGTCACGGTGCTGGAGGGCGAGAGCCTGATGAACGACGCCACCGCGCTGGTGCTCTACCGCCTCGCCGTGGTGGCGGCGGTGGCGGGGTTCGGCTCGCCGGCCGCCGCCGCCGGCTCCTTCCTGCTGCTGGGCGCGGGCGGGCTGGCGGTGGGCTGGGCCGTGGCCTGGGCCGTGCTGTGGGCGACGCGCCGGCTGGACGACACGCTGCTGGAAACCGCGCTGTCCTTCCTGGCCGCCTACGGGGCCTTCCTGCTGGCGGAGGAGCTGCACCTTTCGGGCGTCATGGCCACCGTCACCTGCGGCATCGTCATGGGGCGCGCCGCCCACACCCTGTCCGCCCGCACGCGGCTGGAGGCGCGGGCGGTGTGGGAATTCGTGGAATTCGTGCTCACCTCGCTGGTCTTCATCCTCATCGGCCTGCAGCTCAACGCCATCCTCGGCGCCATCGCGGGGCGCGGCGCGTGGGAGCTGGCGGGGCTGGCGGCGGCCGTCTCGCTCTTCGTCATCGTCGCGCGCTTCCTCTGGGTCTTCCCGGCCACCTATGGCGCGCGCCTCATCCCCGCCATCCGCCGGCACGACCCGGCGCCGCCCTGGCGCCACACCTTCGTCATCGCCTGGGCCGGGATGCGCGGCGTGGTGTCGCTGGCCGCGGCGCTGGCCCTGCCGCTGGGCTTCCCCGAGCGCGACCTGATCGTCTTCCTCGCCTTCTGCGCCATCCTGGCGACGCTGGTGGTGCAGGGCACCACGCTGGAATGGGTGGTGAAGCGCCTGGGCATCCTGGTCCCCCCGCATGCCGACGGCATCCCGCCCGAGGAGGCGCAGGCGCGCCACGCCGCCGCCCTGGCCTCGCTGGCGGCGATGGAGCGGCGCGCGGCGGATGTCCTCTATGGCCCGATGGCGCAGGACATGCTGGGCGAGTTCCGCGACCGCGCGGCGCATCGCGGCCGGGTGAGCCAGGGCGGCGGCGC
>JBEQBS010000049.1:0-13989 GCA_041639675.1 Rubritepida sp.
CGCCCGGCTGCGCGGCGGCGACCACGCGGCGGCCTGGGCCCTGGGGCTGCGCGCGCCCGAATTGCTGCTGGCCCTGGCCGGCGCGGCGAAGGAAGAGGGCGCGGCGCGGCATGTCGCCGCCATCCTGCGGGACCGCGCGCTGGCGCTGGCCTTCGGCGGCGGCACGGCGGAATTCGTGGAGGCCGCGCTGGCCGCGCAGGGCTTCGCCATGGCGCATCATTTGCCGGAATGGGAGGGGTGGCTGCTGGCCGCCCTGGCGCACCGCCTGCCGCCCATGCCGCCCCCGCCGCCGCCCGGCCCGCCGCTGCTGGTGCATGTGGTGCCCGCGCCGCTGGAGGCCGCCAGCCCCCTGCCCGCCCTGCCGGTGGAGGTGGCGGCGCTGCACCGCCACCCCGCCCTGCGCCCGGCGCTGTTCGTGCCGGCACCCCGCGCGGCGGTGGCGGCGCGCAACCCCGCCCTGCTGGCCCTGCTGGATGGCAGCGGCCTGCCCGCCACCTTCAGCGCCGCCGAGCCCGAGACGCCGCCCTTCGCCAGCATCCTGACCTGGCATGCCGAGATCGCGGCGACCGGCGCCGCCTGCGCCTGCTTCCACTACGCGGCGATGACGCTCGGCCTGCTGGCCTGGCTGCGCCCGGCGCCGCTGGTGGTGGGCGTGGATTACGGCCACCCGGAGCGCTTCCTGCCGCCCTTCCTCGACCTCGGCTTCGCCACGCATCCGCATGCGGCGATGGAGGCGCGCTGCCCGACGGTCTTCACCCCGCTGGGGCTGACGCGCCGCCACCCCGGCACGCCCGGCGCGCTGGGGCGCGCCGCGCTGGGCCTGCCGGAGGGGGTGCCGCTGCTGATGACCTCCGGCAGCGCCGACAAGCTGCGCGCCCCGGCGCTGGCGCGCGTGCTGGAGGCTGTGCTGCGGGCCGCGCCCGGGCTGCATGCCCTCATCCTGGGCGACGGCGCCCTGCCCGCGCCCGGGGGGCTGGAGGCACGCTGGCACGCCCGCGCGCGGCGCGAGGACTTCGCCGCCGTGATGGCCCTGTGCGACCTGTATTGCGACACGGTGCCGGTCGGCGGCGGCTTCGCGCTGGCGGAGGCGATGCGCCAGGGCAAGCCCTGCGCCATGGCGCATCACGATCTGCGCCGCCCCTTCGACCGCGCCCGCGGCTTCGGCGCCTTCGCCTACCTGGCCGAGGACCCGGCCATCGCCGTGCCGCCGGGCGACGAGGCGGCGCTGGCCGCGCGCGTGCTGGACCTGCTGGCGGACCCCGCGCCGCAGCTGGCGCGCCAGGCGGCGCTGCTGCCGCGCATCACCGACCCCGCGCCGCAGGTGGCGCGGATGGAGGCGGCGATCCTTGACCGCCTCGCCACGGCGGGCACCATGGCGGCCGGAGGAACCGTTCCATGACCCATCGCCGCGCCCTGCTGGCCGCGCCGCTGCTGCTGCCCGCCATCGCCCGCGCGCAGGATTTCCCGTCCCGGCCCATCACCGTGGTGTCCGGCTATGCGCCCGGCGGGCTGACGGACGTGGTCTCCCGCGCGGTGGCGGCGCGGATGGAACGCGAGCTGGGCGTGCCCCTGGTGGTGGAGAACCGGGTGGGCGGCGCCACCGCGGTGGCCAATACCCATGTCGCGCAATCCCGCCCCGATGGGCACACGCTGCTGATGGGCACCTCCACCCTGGCCATCAACCCGGCGCTGCAACCCACGCTGACCCCGCGCGAGCCGATGCGCGAGCTGGTGCCGGTGGGCATGGTGTTCCGCTCCGCCTTCGTGCTGCACGTGCATCCCTCCCTGCCCGTGGCCAACGTGGCGGAGTTCGTGGCCTTCTGCCGCGCCAATCCGGGGCGGGTGAATTTCGGCAGCAGCGGCACCGGCGCGGTGAACCACCTGGCGCAGGCGCTGCTGGCCGCGCGCACGGGCATCGAGGTGGTGCACGTGCCCTTCCGCGGCGGCGTGCCGGCGCTGGTGGAGCTGCGGCAGAACCGCATCCAGGCCATGTTCCAGGCGGTGCTGGAAGCCGCCCCCGTACTGCGGGAGGGCGCGACCAAGGGCCTCGCCATCTCGTCGGCCGCGCGCTCGCCCCTGCTGCCGGAGCTGCCGCCGGTGGCCGAGACCGTGCCGGGCTTCGACGCCGTGTTCTGGCAAGGGCTGTTCGTGGCGCCCGGCACGCCGGATGCGGTGCGCGCCCGCCTGGCCGGGGCGCTGCGCGCGGCGACGGAGGATGCGGAGCTGCGCGCCCGCATGGCGCAGCAGGGGGTGGACATCGAGACGGGCGATGCGGCAAGCCTGCGCGACCTGCTGGCGCGCGAGACGACGCAATGGGGCGAGCTGATCCGCACCGCCAGCATCAGGCCGGAATGACCGCGATGCGATGGCTGCCCCTGCTCCTCCTGCTCGCCGCCTGCGATGCGGTGGACACCTCCGCCGGCTCCTCGGGCTTCCCCGACACCAATATCGGCTCCACCGGCCGCTACGTGGGCCAGATCACGACCGGCGGGCAGATGATCCTGGACCGCGAGCTGCCGCCAGGACAGCGGCCGATCCCGCGCTGAGGTAGCGCACCACCTTGCCGTTGCGCGGGTCCGTCGCCTCGCCCTCCGTGATGAAGCCCAGCCTTTCGTGGAAGGCCAGCGAGACGGGATTGGCGGGGATGATGTTCACCTCGCAGCACAGCGTCTCCAGCCCCGCCTCCAGCGCCAGTTCCGCGAGGTCGGCGTAGAGCGCGCGGGCCAGGCCCCGGCCGCGCGCGGCGGGGCCGACCACCACGCGGTCAATGTAGGCGAAGCGCCCGCCACGCGCCTGGAACCAGGCGTGGTTCGGCCCCTGGCTCGGCGTATCCCCGGTCAGCGCCACCAGCAGGGCGGCGTCGGTGCAGCGGGCCTGCCACGCCACGGCCAGCAGGGCGCGCAGGCCCGGTTCGCCCAGCGCGTTGACGTGCCGCGCCTCGGCGTCGTTGAGCGCCGCCAGGGCGGGGATGTCGGCCGCCGTGGCGTCGCGGATCACGGCTTGGCCGCGACCACCACCATGGCCGGCTTCAGCAGCCGCCCGTTCAGCGTCCAGGCCGAGGACCAGGCCTGGAGCACCGTGCCGGGCGCCACGCCCTCGGGCGCGGGCGCCTCGCTCATCGCCTGGTGCAGCGCGGGGTCGAAGGGCACGCCCTGGGCGCCCTGGCGCTGGATGCCGTTGGCCTCCAGGCGCTGGAGGAAGAAGCGCTCCACCCCCTCGAAGCCGCCGCGCAGCTTGGCGACGATCTCGGGCTCGTCCCCGGCCGGGGGCGGCAGGGCGTCCAGGCCGCGGCGCAGGTTCTCGGCGGCCTCCACCACGTCGGCGGCGAATTTCTGCACGGCGTAGAGGCGCGCCTTGTCCGCCTCCTCCTTGCCGCGGCGCACGGCGTTGGCGGTCTCGGCGCGGGCGTAGAGCAGGGCGGATTCCAGTTCGGCCACCTTGGCCTCCAGCGCGGCCACCCGCTCCTCGGGGGTGGGGTCCGGCTGGGCCTCGGGCGCCACGGCGTCGTTGATGGCTTCGGGCTTCTCGGCAGGGTTCTCGCTCATGGGCGGGGAGGTAGGCCGCGCGGGGCGCCCGATCAACCCGCCCAAGGGACCGCCCAGGGGCCGCGCAGGGTTGGTGCGCGGGCGCGGAACGCCTATGCCTGCGGCCCATGCGCCACCTTCTCGATGGCTACCGCGCCTTCCGCCGCGATTCCTGGCCCGTCCACAAGGCCCGCTTCGAGGCGCTGGCCCGGCAGGGCCAGACGCCGCGCGCCATGGTGGTGGCGTGCTCGGACAGCCGCGTCTCGCCCACGCTGGTGTTCAACGCCGCCCCGGGCGAGCTGTTCACCGTGCGCAACGTCGCCGCCATCGTGCCGCCCTATGCGCCCGGCCACCCGACGCAGGGCACCAGCGCGGCGCTGGAATTCGGCGTGCGCGTGCTGGAGGTGCCGCTGGTGATCGTGCTGGGCCATGCCATGTGCGGCGGCGTGCACGCCCTGCTGAACGGCGCGCCGGAGGGCGCGGGCGACTTCATCCCCGCCTGGCTGGGCATCGCGCGCGAGGCCCGCAGGCGCACCCTGGAATGCGCGGCGGTGGAGGAGCGCCAGGCGCAGGGCGAGCACGAGGTGGTGAAGCTCTCGCTGGAGAACCTGGCCGCCTATCCTTGGGTGGCGGAGCGCCTGGCGCGCGGCGCGCTGGCGCTGGAGGGCGCGGTGTTCGACATCCGCACCGGCACGATGGAGGTGCTGGGCGCGGACGGGGCGTTCCGGCCGGCGTAACGCCGGATTCACGCCTCCGGGCTGCGCCCTGCGGCGATCCGCCTCGTGCCGGGTCGGCGGATTCACGCCTCCGGGCCTTCGCCCTGCGGCGATCCGCCTCAGCCCAGCAGCCGCCCCAGCACGCGGGCGGTGTAGTCCACCACCGGGATCACCCGCCCGTAGTTGATGCGCGAGGGGCCGATGACGCCGATGGCGCCCACGATGCGCTCCTGCGCGTTCCTGAACGGCGCCACCACCACCGAGAGGCCGGCGCTGTTGAACAGGCCGGATTCGGCGCCGATGAAGATCTGCACCCCCTCGCCGCGCTGGGCCAGCTCCAGCAGCTTCAGCGTCGTCTCCTGCGCCTCCAGCCGCTCGAACAGCGCCGAGATCTCCTGCACGCGGGCCAGGTTCTCCACGTTCTCCAGCAGCCGCGCCTGGCCGCGCAGGATCAGCGAACCGGCGCTGCCGCCGGCCCAGGTGGCCAGCCCGGCCTCGATCACCTGCTGGGTCAGCGCGTCCAGCGCGGTGCGGTTGGCGGCGATCTCCTCGTCCACCCGGCCGCGCGTCTCCTCCAGCGTGCGCCCGGCCAGCCGCGCGTTAAGGTAGTTGCCCGCCTGCACGAGGGCGGAGGGCGGCAACCCGGCCGGCACCTCGATCACGCGGTTCTCGACGCGCCCATCCTCGCTCACCAGCACCACCAGGGCGCGGCCGGGGCCGAGGGGGACGAACTCGATGTGGCGCAGCGCCGCCTCGCCCTTCGGCGCCACCACCAGCCCGGCGGCACCGGCGAGGCCGGACAGCATCTGCCCCGCCTCGGCCATCGTCTCCTGCAAGGAGCGCCCATGGGCGGCGCAGCGGGCGGCGATGCGCTCGCGCTCCTCCGCGCTCAGGTCGCCGAATTCCAGCAGCCCGTCCACGAAGAGCCGCAGCCCCTGCTGGGTCGGCAGCCGCCCGGCGGAGGTGTGCGGGGCGTAGAGCAGCCCCGCCTCCTCAAGGTCGGCCATCACGTTGCGGATGGAGGCGGGGGACAGGTTCAGCGGCAGCCGGCGCGACAGGGTGCGCGAGCCGACGGGCTCGCCGGTCTGGACATAGACCTCCACCAGCTCGCGCAGCACGGCGGTCGCGCGGGGGTCGAGGGCGCTGGCGAGGCTGGGGGCGGGCAGCAGGCCCGGCGGGCGGGGCGGCGTGGTCATCCGGCCCCGAGTCTTGGTTGCCCCGGCGCTCAGGTCAAGGCGCGCAGGGCGTGGCGGTAGAGCACGGGATTGGAGGCCAGCACCGGCTTGCCGCGCGCCGCCTGCTCGGCCGCCGCCAGCGCGGCGAAGCGCAGGTTGGTGCCCACCTGCACGATGTGGGTGACGTCCGGCCCGTCCAGCGCCGCCACCGCCGCGCTCAGCCGGTCCTCGCCGATGGCGGCGATGGCGGCGGGCGAGGGGGCGCGCAGCCCTTCCAGGCGCATCACCGCATGGCCGGCCTCCTCGAACAGGCGGCGCGCCGCCGCGTCGCCCACCGGCATGAAGGGCGTCAGCAGGCCGATGCGGCTGGCCGGCGGCAGTTCGGCGAGGATGGCCGAGGTGTAGTCCGTCACCGGGCAGCCGGCCGCCGCGCGCACCCGCGCCAGCAGGGCCGGCGCCTCGGGGCCGGCGAAGTTCTCCACCATCACGCCCAGGATCAGCGCGTCGGGGCGTTGGGCGGCCGCTTCCTCGACGGCCGCCAGGAGCCCACCCAGCATGGCGCGCCGCACCGCCAGCGTGTCGGCATCCGAGCGCACGGCCTGGTCGGGCTTGGCGATGCGGGCGTGGATGTTGGCCACGCCCGGCGGGGCCAGCGCGTCGCATTCCGCGGGGGTGGTGGTGTTGGTGGCGGGGAAGACCAGGGCGATGCGGCGCGTCATGCGCCCCAGCCTGCCCCGCACCAGCGCGGGCGCGAAGCCCGGAAGGATTGGGATCGCGGCGCCAGCGCGGCATCGCCCGCGCGGTCGAAGGCGCCGACCAGCAGCGCCACCACCGGCGCGTCATCCACCGCGCCGAGGGACGACGCGCACGCCCCGCAGAAGGCGCGGGACGATGCGGGGGAGGAGCGCCACAGCGCCGGCGGGCGCGACCATTCCACGGCGCCGGCCGGGAACTCCACCCAGGCGGCGACGGGCGCGCCGGTGTGGCGGCGGCACATGCGGCAGGCGCATGCGTGCGGCCGCCCCGGCACGCCGCGCGCGGCGAAGCGCGTGGCGCCGCACAGGCAGCCGCCACGCCACGTCCTCACGGAATGACCCCGCCCGCCTGGTTCACCCGCGAGCGCGCCCGGTTCACCTCCACCTCCGCCCGGCCGGCATCGTTCGCCGCCTCCAGCCGCAATTGCCGCACCCGGAACAGGTCGAAGGTGAGGATCTCGCCGCCGCGGAAGGCGTTGAGGGCGATGCGTTCCTGGTCCTGCGCCAGCGACAGGCGCTGGCGGGCCAGCCGCAGCGCGCCCTCGGCGGCGTTGAGCGCGGCCTGCGCGCGCTCCACCCCGCTGCCCACCAGGCGGCGTGCCTGGTCCAGCTCGGCGCTGGCGCGCGTCAGCTCGCTCTGCGCATCCGCCCGGCGGGGGGCGTTGCGGCCCTCCGTGGCCAGCGGCATGCGCAGGCGCAGGCCGATGCTGCTGCTGTCATTCGTCGTCAGCCCGTTCTCGTGCCGGGTGAAGACGCCGATCTCCGGGTTGTCGCGCGGGGTGGCCGCCACGTAGCGCGCGCGCGCCTGGGCCGCCAGCACCGCAGCCTCGCCCGCCGCCAGCGCGGGGTGGATGGCGGCGCGCGGCTGCGGGCGCTCGGGCGGCAGGTTGGGCTCCAGCCCGCCGGTGATGGCGCGGTAGATGGCGCGGGCCTGCACCACCTCGGCCTCGGCATTGGCCAGGGCGAGTTCGGCCGAGAGCACCTCGTTGCGGGCCAGCAGCGCCTCGGCCGGCGGGATGTCGCCCAGCTGGGCGCGGCGGCCGACATCGCCGGAGAGCGCGCGGGCGGAGGACAGGCGCTCGCGCGCCAGCTGCACCAGGCGCTGCGCCTCGGCGGCGTTCCACCAGGCGTCGCGCAGGGCGCCCGCCACCTCCAGCCGGCGCAGGGCCAGCGCGCGCTCGCGCTCCTCCACGTTGGCCGTGACGGTGCCCGACAGCGCGCCGCGCTGGCCGGGCAGCCAGATCGGCAGCGCCAATTCGGCGTCGAACTCGCGCACCTCGCGCGGGCCGCGGAAATCGGTGCGCGCCGAGCCGCTGATGGCGGGCGGCAGCGGCGTCAGCGAGCGCGCGGTGACGCCGCGCGCCGCCGCCGCCTCGCGCTGCGCCGCGATGGCGCGCGCCCCGGCATCCAGCGCCATCGCCGCATCCACATGCGCCGAAAGCTGCGCCTGCGCCGGCGCGGCGAAGCCAAGCAGGACGCAGAGCGCGAGCATCCCCAGGATGCTTGCGGCACCCTGCTGCGGCTTTGCCGCAGCAGGAGGAGCCGCGCCTTCAGGAGCAGCGCCGGGAACGGGGTCCCCTCGGCGTTGCGCAGCAACGTCGTGGGGCATGGGGTCCCCGCCGCGGCGCGCAGCGCCGTGACGGGGCAAGGCGAACCGCTCATACAGGATCGGCAGCAGCACCAGCGTCAGCACCGTGGCCGTCACCAGCCCGCCGATCACCACCACCGCCAGCGGGCGCTGGATCTCCGACCCCGGCCCGGTGGCGAACAGGAACGGCACCAGCGCCAGTGCCGCGATGGCCGCCGTCAGCGTCACCGGCGTCATGCGCCGCTTCGCGCCTTCGCGCACCGCCTGCGACAGGTTCAACCCTTCCTCCGCGATCAGCCGGTTGATGTAGGAGATCAGCACCACGCCGTTGAGCACCGCGATGCCCATGAGGCAGAGGAAGCCGACCGAGGCGGGCACCGAGACGAACTCGCCCGAGGCCCAGAGCGCCAGCACGCCGCCGATCAGCGCGAAGGGCACGTTGAGGAAGACCAGCGTCGCCTGCCGCACGGAGCCGAAGGTGAGGTAGAGCAGCAGGAAGATGCCCGCCAGGGCGATGGGCACCACCACCATCAGCCGCGCCTGGGCGCGCTGCTGGTTCTCGAATTGCCCGCCCCAGACGATGTCATAGCCCACGGGCATCTGCACGCGCGCCGCCACCGCCGCCTGCGCCTCGGCCACGAAGCCGCCGATGTCGCGCCCGCGCACGTTGCTCAGCACGGTCTGGAAGCGCTGCGCCTGCTCACGGATCACCTGCACCGCGCCCTCTTCCTCGCGGATGTCCGCCACCTGGGAGAGCAGCACCGTGCCGCCCTGCGGCAGGGCGATCTGCACGCGCGAGAGGTCGCCGGCCGAGCGGCGCAGGTTCTCCTCGCCGCGCAGCAGCACGGGGATGCGGCGGTCGCCCTCCAGCACCTCGCCGACGCGGCGGCCATCCACCCACACGCGCAGCGTTTCCTGCACCTCGGAGGCGTTCAGGCCCAGGCGGCCGGCGGCCAGGCGGTCCACCCGCACCGTCAGGTACTTCATGCCCTCGTTGCGCAGCGCGAACACGTCGGTGGCGCCCTGCACGCCGCGCACCACCTGCTCCACCTCGCGCGCCAGGCGGTTCAGCTCCGGGATGTCGGGGCCGAACACCTTGATGACGACGTCGCCGCGCGCGCCGATGATCATCTCCTGCACGCGCATGTCGATGGGCTGGGAGAAGGCGTAGGTGATGCCCGGGAAGCCGTCCAGCACCTCGCGCACGCGGTCCATCACCCAGGGCGTGCCGCCGGCCTTGGCCTCGGGGCGCCAGTCATCATAGGGCGCCATCTGGAAGAACATGTCGGTCTCGTTCAGGCCGACGGGGTCAATGCCGAGTTCGTCGGCGCCGGCGCGGGCCATGATGCCGCGCACCTCCGGCACCCGGGCGCGGATCTCGGCCGAGATGCGCATGTCCGTCTCGGCCGCGGATTCCACGCTGATGGTGGGGTGCTTGCGCACCGTCACCACCGGCGTCCCCTCATCCATGGTGGGGATGAAGATGGAGCCGATCTGCCCGAAGGCGAGGAAGGCCGCGACCAGCCCCACCGCCGCGCCGCCGGCGATCACCAGCGGACGCTTCAGCGACCATTCCAGGAAGGGGTCGTAGACGGCGTGCAGCTTGCGGACCAGCCAGGGCTCGCCCGCATGGCCGCCACGCAGCAGGATGGCGCACATCACCGGCACCACCGTCAGCGAGAGCACCAGCGCGGCGATCAAGGCAAACGCGATCGTCAGCGCCACCGGGCCGAACAGCCGCCCTTCCAGCCCCTGGAGGCTGAGCAGAGGCACGAAGACGCCGACGATGATGATGACGCCCGAGACCAGCGGCACCGCCACCTCCCGCGTCGCCTCCGCCGTGATGCGGATCTTCTGCGCCAGCGAGGGCTTCTTCGGCAGCTCGTGGAAGCGGTGGGCCACGTTCTCCACCACCACCACCGCGCAATCCACCAGCAGGCCGATGGCGATGGCCATGCCGCCCAGCGACATGATGTTCGCGGAAAGGCCGTACCAGTGCATCACCCCGAAGGTGGCGAGCACGGCCAGCGGCAGCGAGATGGAGACCACCAGCGCCGCGCGCCAGTTGCCCAGGAACAGCAGCAGCAGCACCACGACCAGCGCGATGGCCTCGAGCAGCACCTTCTGAACGGTCCACACCGCCTTGCCGATCAGGTCGGCGCGGTCATAGAAGAAGACGAGCTTCACCCCGTCGGGCAATTGCCGCTCGATGGCGGGGATGCGGGCGCGCACGCCCTCCACCACCTCGCGCGCATTCGCGCCGCGCAGGCCCAGCACCAGGCCCCACACCGCCTCGCCCTCGCCGTCGCGCGTCACAACGCCGTTGCGCGGCAGCGCGCCGAAGCGCACATCGGCCACGTCGCCCACCCGCACCACGCCGGCGGGGCGGCTCACCAGCACGATGGCGCGCACGTCCTCCAGCGTCTGGATGCGGCCCTCGGCGCGCACCAGCAGCGCCTCCTCGCCGTCGCGCACGCGCCCGGCGCCGTCGTTGCGGTTGTTGCGCTCGATGGCCTCCTCCAGCATCACCGTGGTAATGCCGCGCGCGGCCATGGAGGCCGCATCGGGAATGACCTCGTAGGTGCGGACGTAGCCGCCCAGCACGTTCACATCCGCCACGCCGGGCACGGAGCGCAGCTGCGGCCGCACCACCCAGTCCAGCAGGGTGCGGGCGTCGCGCGGCGACAGGTCCGGCCCCTCCAGCGTGAACATCAGCATCTCGGCCAGGGGCGTGATGATCGGCGCCAGGCCGCCCTCCACGCCGGCGGGCAATTGCCCCTCAATCTCGTTCAGGCGCTCATTCACCTGGGCGCGGGCCCAGAAGATGTCGGTGCCCGGCGCGAACTCGAAGGTCATCAGCGTCACGCTGAAGCGGGTGACGGAGCGCATGAACACCAGGTTGGGGATGCCGCGCATCGCCAGCTCCACCGGCTGGGTCACGCGGCGCTCCAGCTCCTCCGGCGGCAGGCCGGGGGCGCGCATGGAGACCAGCACCTGGGTGGGCGAGACATCCGGGAAGGCGTCAATCGGCAGGGCGCGGTAGCTCTGGAAGCCCCAGAAGGCCATCCCCAGCGCGGCGACGATGACAAGCAGGCGCTGCTTGAGCGCCGTGTCCACGAGGCGGCCGAGCATCAGGACTGGTCCGCTTCGGCGAGCTCGGCCAGCAGGGACAGCATCCCGCGCGTGGCCACCTGGTCGGTCGCGGCGAACTCGCCGCGGATGGAGACGAACTGCGCCGTCTCGTTCACCACCTGCACGGGCCGGGCGGTGAAGCCGGTGGGCGTTCGCAGGAACACCCAGCTTCGCTCGCGGTGGCGCACCACCGAGCCGGCAGGCACGCGCCATTGCGACTGGCCGGCGGCGCGCATCTGAAGCGCGACCGTCACCGCCTGGCCGGGCCGCAGCGCCTCGACGCCGCGGTTCATCTCCGCCGTCGCGCTCACGCTCTGCGTCGCCGCATCCGCGGTGCGGCCGACGCGCAGCACGAAGCCCTCGGCGCCCAGCGCCGGCACCAGCACGCGGGCATTGCTTTCCAGCGCCGGCGCGCGGGCCAGCGGCACCTGGATGTTCACCCACAGCGTCGAAAGGTCGGCCACCGTCACCAGCGGCGCGGCCTGGGCCACGCGCTCGCCCGGGGTGGCGGCGCGGCCCACCACCACGCCGGAGACCGGGCTGGTCACCACCAGCGCCTGCTGGATGCGCCGGTTGCGGCGCAGATCCGCCACCTCCTGGTCGCTCATGCCCAGCAGGCTGAGCATCTGGGTGCGCTCGTCCAGCGCGGCCTCGGCGGCGCGCGCTTCGGAGCGGGTGATGATGAGGCGGCGCTCGGCGATCACGCGCTCGCGGAACAGCTGCTCGTCGCGGCGCAGCTTCTCCAGCGCCAGCTCGGCCGAGGTGGCGGCCTGGAGGAACAGGCGCTGCGCCTCCACCAGTTCGGTCGAGCGCAGGCGGGCCACCGCCTGGCCGGCGCGCACGCGCTCGTCAGGGGCGACGAACAGCGCCTCGATCAGCCCCGTCGCCGGGGCGGCGATGATGCGCAGATGGTTGGGCGGCACCACCACCTGGCCGGGCAAGGCGATCTCGGAAGGGCCGGTCTCAGCCTCCACTCGCGCGAGATCAATGCCGGCGGAGCGGATCTGCCGGTCGTCCAGCCGCAGCGCCACCTCCTGCGTGCCGGGCTGGGCGCGCAGGACCGAAGGCGCCGCAAGCGCGGCGAGGAACAGGGACGCGCCGATACGGCGCGTAACGCGGATGGTCATGCAGACTCCAGGAGGCTTCGCAGGCTCGGGGAGGCGCACGGCTCAACGCCCAGTGACCACGGGGAACCCGCAGCTGTCGGCTCAACAGGCCCCTTGGACTGGGGCGCGCCGCGTTCACGCGGACTCCTGCGCCGGCCGACGGATTGCATTTGGCTCATGTCGAGGGCGATTTCAAGACCATGCCGGGCGGGATAGGTATGGCACCCTTAATCCAGGCTGAATGGAGTTCCCCGCATGATCGTCCTCGTCACCGGCGCCACCGCCGGCTTCGGCCTTGCCATCGCCCGGCGTTTCGCCGGGCGCGGGGCGCGCATCATCGCCGCCGGGCGCCGCGCCGAGCGGCTGCACGCCTTGCGGGATGAGCTGGGGGCGGACCGCCTGCTGCCCCTGGTGCTGGATGTGCGCGACCGCGCGGCGGTGGAGGCCGCGATCGGCGGGCTGCCGGCGGCATGGGCCGCCGTCACGGTCTGCGTGAACAATGCCGGCCTGGCGCGGGGCCTGGCCCCGGCGCAGGAGGCCAGCCTGGATGACTGGGACGCGATGGTGGACACCAACGTGAAGGGGCTGATGTACGTGACCCACGCCGTGCTGCCCGGCATGGTCGCGCGCAATGCGGGGCACGTGGTCAACATCGGCTCCACCGCCGGAGAGTGGCCCTATCCAGGTGGGAACGCCTATGGCGCCACCAAGGCCTTCGTGCGGCAATTCTCCCTGAACCTGCGCGCCGACCTCTGGGGCACCGCGGTGCGGGTGACGGACATCGAGCCCGGGCTGGTCGGCGGCACGGAGTTCAGCACCGTCCGCTTCGGTGGCGACGAGGCCCGCGCGAAGGGCATCTACGAGGGCGCGGACCCGCTGACGCCCGAGGACATCGCCGAGGCGGTGGAATGGGTGGCCACCCGCCCGGCGCGGGTGAACGTGAACACCCTCCAGCTCATGCCGGTGGGGCAGAGCTTCGGCCCGCTGCGCGTGAAGAAGGGGTGATCCCGCCGCACCCGCCGCGCCATGACGGGCGCCTGCCGCTGTCGCGGCTGCTGCGCGAGGGCTCGCGCTCCGTCATCGCGGTGTGGAACCGCAACGCCTTCCGCGCCGGCCACATCGAGACGCGCATCCTCAGCCGCCCGCTGCTGGTGATGAACGCGCCCGCGATGATCGCCGACGCCTTCATCGCCCAGGCGCCGGCCTTCGAGCGCAAGTCGCCGCAGATGCGCCATGCGCTGGAACCGCTGCTGGGCGACGGGCTGTTCATCTCCGACGGGCTGGTGTGGAAGCGCCGGCGCCCGCAGGTGCAGCGCGTCACCCACCCCGCGCGCCTCGACGCCCTGGTGCCGGTGATGACGGCGGTGGCGGAGGAATGGCAGGAGGACTGGGCGGCGCGGCCCGATGGCGCGGTGCTGGACGCGCTGGCGGAGATGGGGCGCTTCGCCGCCGAGGTGATCGCCCGCACGCTGTTCGGCGCGGCGCTGGGGCGGCAGGCGGCGGGGCAGGTGGTGGCCGCCTTCGCCGAGTACCAGGCGCTGATCGGCAACACGGACCTGCTGTCCCTGCTCGGCCTGCCCGATTTCCTGCCGCGCTGGCGCCCGCCGCGCGCCGGGGCCGCCGCCCGGCGCATCCAGGCCGTGGTGGATGCGCTGATCGCCCGCATCCTGGCGGGCGAGGGCGAATCCTCGCTGATCGCCGCCATGGCACAAGGCGGCGAGGGCGGGCCGATGGAGCGCGCGGGCTTCCGCAACGAGGCCATCACCCTGTTCATGGCCGGGCACGAGACCACCGCCAATACCCTCGCCTGGTGCTGGTTCCTGCTGAGCGAGGATGCGGAGGCCGAGGCGGCGGTGGCGGAGGAAAGCCGCCGCGTGCTCGGTGGCCGCGCCGCCGCGCTGGCGGACATCCCCGCCCTGCCCTGGGCGCGCGCGGTGGTGGAGGAGGCGCTGCGCCTCTACCCGCCCGTGCCGCTGCTGGCGCGCGAGGCGCA
>JBEQBS010000050.1:0-13831 GCA_041639675.1 Rubritepida sp.
ATGGCGCGCCCTGGCGCGCCAGCGCGCGCGAGGCGCTGGCGCTGCTGGCCCTCCGCCGCGGCAATGCCGAGCAGGCCCGCCGCTCGCTGGAGGCCATCATGGCCGACACCGCAACGCCCCAGGGCATCCGCGACCGCGCGGGCCGCCTGCTGGGGGGATTGGGACGCTAGATGACGACGCACACCCGACGCGCGGCGCTGCTGGGCGGCGCCGGCCTCCTCCTCGCCGGCTGCGAGACGACGCAGGACCTGGTGGACAGCGTGATCGGCACGTCCAAGGTGCCGCTGCCCGGCGAGCGCATCCCGGTGCTGGCCACCCAGCAGGGGGTGGAGGTGGATGCCGAGGCGGCGCGCCGCCCGCTGACCCTCCCGCCGGTGACGCTGAACGCCGACTGGCCGGTGGCCGGCGGCACGCCGGGCCATGCGCCCGGCCACCTCTCCCTGCCCGCCCCGCTGGGGCAGGTGTGGCGCAGCTCCATCGGCTCGGGCACCCGCTTCCGCCGGCGGCTGACCGGCCCGCCGCTGGTGGCGGGCGACCCCGGCTTCGCGGTGGACGCATTCGGCTGGGTGACGGCGCTGGACGCCGCGCGCGGCGGCCGCCGCTGGCAGACCGACACCCGCCCGCGGCGGGACCGCGACGGCGCGCTGGGCGGGGCCATCGCCTTCGCCGATGGCACGCTCTACGTCGCCACCGGCCTTTCCGAGATCATGGCGCTGGACCCCGCCACGGGCGAGATCCGCTGGCGCGCCCCCCTGCCCTCGCCCGCGCGCGGCGGGCTGGCGGTGGCCGGCGGCCGGCTGCTGGTGCCCACGGTGGAGAACCACCTGGTCGGGCTCTCCGCCGAGGATGGGCGCAGCCTGTGGACCTTCCGCGGCTCGCCGGTGCGCGCCCTGCCGCTGGGCCTGCCGGCCCCGGCGGTGGAGGGCGACGTCGCCGTGGCGGGCCTCGCCTCGGGCGAGATCGTGGCGCTGCGCACCGACACGGGGCGCGTGCAATGGAGCGAAAGCCTGGGCACGGCGCGCGGCGGCGTGTCGCTGGCCGATATCGGCGCCATCACCGCCCTGCCGGTGATTGACCGCGGGCGCGTCTTCGCCATCGGCATGGCCGGCGCCATGGCCGCGCTCGACTTCCGCTCCGGCCGGCGCGTGTGGGAGCGCGAGCTGGGCGGCACCGTCACCCCGGCCGCGGCCGGGGACTGGGTCTTCGCCCTGTCCGCCAATGGGGAGCTGGCGGCGCTGGGGCGCGACGACGGGCGCATCCGCTGGATCACCCCGCTGCCGCGCTTCGCCAACGAGGCGCGCCGGCGCAACCCGATCGCCTGGGGGCCGCCGGTGGTGGCGGGCGGGCGCATCATCATCGCCGGCAGCCATGGCGAGATGCTGGAGCTGGATGCCGGCAACGGCGCCATCGGCCAGCGGCTGCGCCTGCCGGACGGCGCGACGCTCCAGCCCGCCATCGCCAACAACAGCCTCTACCTGCTCACCGATGGCGGCGACGTCGTCGCGCTGCGCGGGGTTGGTTGATGCCGACGCGGCACGCCGGCCGGGCGCATCCGTGGCGCGGCGCAGCCAGGCGGCCGGATGGCCGCGCCCGGCGCCTGGGGGCACGGCATGACTCCACGCCGGCGCAGCCGGCGTGAAGCCCACCGTCGCCATCCTGGGCCGGCCCAATGTGGGCAAGTCCAGCCTGTTCAACCGGCTGGCCGGCCGGCGCATCGCCATCGTGGACGACACGCCGGGCGTGACGCGCGACCGCAAGGAAACCACCTGCGAGATCGCCGGGCGCGAGGTGACGCTGGTGGACACGGCGGGGCTGGAGGAAGCCGCGCCCGAGACGCTGTTCGGCCGCATGCGCGCCAGCAGCGAGGCGGCGCTGGAGGCGGCCGACGTCGCGCTCTTCGTGGTGGATGCACGGGCGGGCATCACCGCCTCCGACCGCGCCTTCGCCAACTGGCTGCGCCGGGCGCGCCGACCCGTCATCCTGGTGGCCAACAAGGCCGAGGGGCGCGGCGGCGCGGCGGCGGCCATGGAGGCCTTCGAACTCGGCCTGGGCGAGCCCATCGCCGTCTCGGCCGAGCATGGCGAGGGCATCTGGGGGCTGATGGAGGCGATCGGCGAGCACCTGCCCGCCCTGCCGGAGGCGGAGCCCGGTGACGAGGAGGGCGGCGAGAAGCCGCTGCGCCTGGCCATCCTCGGCCGGCCGAATGCGGGCAAGTCCACCCTGCTGAACCAGCTGCTGGGGCAGGAGCGCATGATCACCGGCCCCGAGCCCGGGCTGACGCGCGACGCCGTGGCGGCGATGTGGCGGGACGAGGTCGGCCCGGTGCGGCTGGTGGACACCGCCGGGCTGCGCAAGAAGGCGCGCATCACCGAGAAGCTGGAGGAGCTGTCCGCCGCCTCCTCCATCGGCGCACTCCGTGAGGCGGAGGTGGTGGTGCTGGTGCTCGACGCCCTGCTGGGGCTGGAGGAGCAGGACATCCGCATCGCCCGCCTGGCGGAGCGCGAGGGGCGCGCGGTGGTGATCGCGCTCAACAAGTGGGATGCGGTGGAGGACCGGCTGGCCGCCAAGGCCGCGCTGGACCGCGTGCTGGAGGAGTCGCTCAACCAGCTCCGCGGCATCGAGGTGGTGCCGATGTCCGCCGCCAATGGCCGCGGCGTGGAGAAGCTGATGCCCGCCGTGCGCCGCACGCATGAGCGCTGGAACCGCCGCATCGGCACCGGCGCGCTCAACCGCTGGTTCGAGAAGATGCTGGAGCGCCACCAGCCGCCGCTGGTGGATGGGCGACGCCTGAAGCTGCGCTACGCCACCATGCCCAAGGCGCGGCCGCCGACCATGGTGATCTTCGGCACGCGGGCCGAGCAGGTGCCGCTGGACTACCGCCGCTACCTCCTCAACGGCTTCCGCGAGGAGTTCGACATGCCCGGCGTGCCGATCCGGCTGCAATTGCGCTCCTCGGAGAATCCCTTCGCCGAGGAGTGAAGCGCCGCCCCCCGCCGCATGCCATGCTGCGGCGATGAGCGAATCCTTCGAGCGCTTCCGCGCCCTGCACGCCACCGGCTGCTTCGTCATGCCCAATGCCTGGGACGCGGCCTCCGCCGCCATCCTGGCGCAGGCGGGCTTCGGCGCCATCGCCTCCACCTCCGCCGGCATCGCCTGGGCGCTGGGGCGGCGGGACGGCTTCGGGGCGGTGAGCCGCGCGGAGGCCATCGCCAATGCCGCGCTGCTGCACCGCGCCTCCGCCCTGCCGGTGAATGGCGACCTGGAGGACGGCTTCGGCCCCGCGCCGGAGGATTGCGCCGCCACGGTGGAGGCCGCCATCGCCGCCGGGCTGGCGGGCCTGGGCATCGAGGACACGACCGGGAACCCCGCCGACCCCATCCACCCCTTCGACGCCGCCGTGCGCCGCATCGCGGCCGCCGCCCGCGCCGCGAAGGGCCGCATCCTGCTCACCGCGCGCACCGACAACTTCCTGCATGGCCGCCCGGACCTGGAGGACACCATCCGCCGCCTCGTCGCCTTCGCCGAGGCCGGGGCGGATGTGCTCTACGCCCCCGCCCTGCCGGACATGGACGCGGTGCGCGCCGTGGTCCGCGCGGTGGCGCCCAGGCCGGTGAACGTGCTGATCGGCCCGCGCGCCGGCACCGTGCCGCTGGCGGAGCTGGCGGCAGCCGGGGTGCGCCGCGTCTCCACCGGCGGGGCGCTCTACCGCCTGGCGATGGGGGCGCTGCGCGATGCCGGGCGCGCCATGCGCGGCGGCGAGATGGCCCTGTTCGGCGGGGCGCCCACGGGGGCGGAGATCGAGGCGCTGCTGCCGGGGGTTTGACGAAGCGCCCCGCCCCGGCGAACCATGCGCGCAACATGTTCCGAGGGGGAAGCGCCGCGTGATCAACAAGATCGTCCAGAGCATCGCCGAGGCCCTGTCGGGCGTGAAGGACGGCTCCACCGTCCTCATCGGCGGCTTCGGCAGCGTCGGCCAGCCCGACGCGCTGATCGAGGGGCTGATCGAGCAGGGCGCGAAGGACCTCACCTGCGTCGCCAACAACGCCGGTTCCGGCCATGTGGGGCTGGCGCGGCTGATGGAGCTGGGGCGGGTGCGCAAGATCATCTGCTCCTTTCCGCGCTCCCAGGGCTCGGTGGTGTTCGAGGCGCTGTACAAGGAGGGGAGGATCGAGCTGGAGATCGTGCCGCAGGGCACCATGGCGGAGCGCATGCGCGCCGCCGGCGCCGGCATCCCGGCCTTCTTCACCGCCACCTCCGTCGGCACGCCGCTGGCACGCGGCAAGGAGCACCGGGAGTTCGGCGGCCGCACCTACGTGATGGAGCACGCGCTGAAGGGCGACGTCGCGCTGGTGGAGGGCTGGGAGGCCGACCGCTGGGGCAACCTGACCTACAACCAGTCCGGCCGGAACTTCAACCCGGTGATGGCCATGGCCGCGGAGCTGACGGTCGCCCAGGTGCAGCACATCCGCGACCTCGGCGCGCTGGACCCGGAGAGGGTGGCGACGCCGGGCATCTTCGTGAACCGCGTGGTGCGGGTGGACCGCGGCGCGCCGTGGGACAGGTGACGCGGCCTTAACGATGCCGTGATATGCGGCGGCCATGCGCATCACCGTCCATGCCTCCGTCGCCGCGCTGGAAGCCCCCTGGCGGATGCTGGAGGAGGGGCATCGCTGGCCCTTCCAGTGCTTCGGCTGGCAATCCGCCTGGGCGGAGACGCTGGGGCGCGCGGTGCAGCCCTGCCCCGTGCTGCTGGAGGACGAGGCCGGCCCGGCGATGCTCCTGCCGCTGGGCGTGGCGCGCCGCCGGGGGCTGCGCGTGCTGGGCTTCCTGGGCGGCGACGTGACGGACTACCACGCGCCGCTGCTGCGCCCCGGCTTCGTGCCGGACATGGCCGCGCTGTGGCCGCGCATCCTCGCCATGCTGCCGCCGGCCGACCTGGTCGCGCTGGACAAGATGCCGCCCGGCATCGAGGGCGTGCCCAACCCGATGGCATCGCTGGAGGGTGCGGCGGAGCACGACGCCGCCTTCAGCCTGTCCCTGCCCGCCAGCCTGGAGGCGCTGCTGGCCACCCGCCGCGCCAACCTGCGCGCCGACAGCCGCCGCAAGCGCCGCCGCCTGAACGAGCTCGGCCCGCTGCGCCACGCCGTGGCGGAAACGCCGGAGGCGATGGAGGCCGCGCTGGTGGCGATGATGGAGCGCAAGTCCCGCCGCTGGCTGGAAACGGGCAATGCCGACGCCTTCCAGGACCCCGCCATGGGCGCCTTCTACCGCCTCGCCACGCAACGCTGCCCCGCCGTGGCCAGCACCCTGCTGGTGGGCGAGGAGGTGGTGGCCGCCCATTGGGGCCTGCGGGACCGCGGGCGCTTCCTCTACCTCATGGTCGGCTGGTCCGCCGGGGAATGGGGCAGGCTCTCCGTGGGCCGCATCATGGTGGAGGAGCTGATCGGCGAGGCCATCCGCCAGGGCGACGCCGTCTTCGACCTGACGGTGGGGGGCGAGGCCTACAAGCTGGATTGGTCGGATGCGCGCATGCCGCTGCTGCGCTGGGAGCGCGCGCTGTCCTGGCGCGGCCAGGCCTGGCAGGCGGCGATGCGCGCGCGGGAGGCGGCGCGGCGCCAGCCCTGGCTGCGGGCGCTGGTGCGGCGGATCAGGGGATAGACCCC
Source organism: Rubritepida sp. (assembly GCA_041639675.1). Lineage (GTDB taxonomy): Bacteria > Pseudomonadota > Alphaproteobacteria > Acetobacterales > Acetobacteraceae > Roseococcus. The sequence continues at coordinate 5,664 of JBEQBS010000050.1, forward strand.
CCGGCGGCATGGTCCTAGCCTGCGCGCAAAGAGGAGACGCGCATGACGCCGATGAGCCGCGCCGCGATGGCCGCGAAGGCCGCCGCCGACATCCCCGAGGGCTGGGTGGTGAACCTGGGCATCGGCATCCCCACCCTGATCGCCGACCACGTGCCGATGGAGCGCGAGGTGATCTTCCAGAGCGAGAACGGCGTGCTGGGCATGGGCCCCGCGCCCGCGAAGGGCGAGGAGGACCCCTGGCTCATCAACGCCGGCAAGGCGATGGTGACGCTGCGCCCCGGCGGCTCCTTCTGCCACCATGCCGACAGCTTCGCGATGATCCGCGGCGGGCACATAGACCTCTGCGTCCTCGGCGGTTTCGAGGTGGCGGAAAATGGCGACCTGGCGAACTGGGCCACCAGCGAGAACGACACCGCCCCCGCCGTGGGCGGCGCGATGGACCTGGGCGCTGGGGCGAAGCGCATCTGGGTGACGATGGAGCACACCACCAAGGATGGAAGGCCAAAGATCGTGCAGCGCTGCGGCTATCCGCTGACGGCGCCGGGCGTGGTGCGGCGGGTGTACACCAACCTCTGCGTGCTGGATGTCGAGCCCGGGCTGGGCTTCGTGGTGCGCGACATCGTGGACGGGCTGGACCTGGCGGGCTTGCAGGCATTGTCCGGCGCCACCTTGCACACCCGTTCGTGAGGCGGGGCGCATGAGCACCGGCATCGCCCCCTTCGCGGAGGAGGTGGCCGAAAGCATCGGCATGATCCGCGACAGCGCCCGGGGCCTGCTGGGCAGCGACATGACGCGGGTGCGCGCCCTGCGCTTCACCGAGCCGGGCTTCGACCCCAGGCTGCTGGCGGAGATGGAGGCCGCCGGCTGGGTGCGGCTGATGGTGGGCGAAGCCGCCGGCGGCACCGGCCTGGGCCATGCCGAGATGGTGGCGCTGGCCGAGGAAGCCGGCCGCGCCTGCGCGCCCGAGCCGCTTTCCGCCTGCCAGCTGGCCGCCCACCTGCTGGAGGCCGCCGGCCACCCCGGCCCGGGCGCGGGCGCCGTGGTGCTGCCCGCCTGGCAGGACCGCGCGAACACCCTGGCACCCGCGCGCGGCGACGGCCCGCGGCGCTTCGTGCCCATGGCGGCCGGCGCCACCCATTTCGTGTGGGTGGATGGCGGCGCGCTGCACCTGCTGGAGCGCGAGGCCGTGACGGTGGAGACGGAGATGCGCCAGGATGGCGGCCATCATGGCACGCTCCGCCCGCGCGGCGCCCTGCCCGCCCCCATCGCCACCGGGCGGGAGGCCGCCATCGCCATGGCGCTGGACCGCGCGGCCCTGGCCACGGCGGCGGAGCTGCTGGGCGGCATGGAGGCCAGCTTCGTTATGACGCTGGAATACCTGCGCACGCGCAGGCAGTTCGGCCAGGTGATCGGCAGCTTCCAGGCGCTCCAGCACAAGGCGGCGGATGCGCGGATGCAGCTGTCCCTGACCCGCGCGGCGGTGGAGGAGGCGGCCTTCCTGCTGGATGCCGGCACCGGCGGCGCGGCCCACGCCTCGCGCGCCAAGGCGCGGGCCAGCGAGGCGGCGATGGCCGTGCAGCAAGCCTGCCTGCAATTGCATGGCGGCATCGGCTACACCGACGACTACGACCAGGGGCTGCATTTGCGCCGCGCCATGGTCCTGGCGCCGATGTTCGGCGGCGCCGCGCTGCACCGCGCCCGCTTCATGGCCCTGGAACCCGAGATGGAGGACGCCTGAGATGGACCAGGCCCAGCCCCGCATGCGCATCGGCGCGGAGCGCGAAGGCGCCGTGCTGGTGCTGACGCTCGACTACCCCTCGCGCCGCAACGCCCTGGCCGTGCCGCTACGCACCGAGATGGAGGCGCTGCTGGAGGCCGCGCAATCCGACGGCACGCGCTGCATCGTGCTGACCGGCGCCGAGGGCATCTTCTCCGCCGGCGGCGACATCTCCGGCATGAATGTGGAGACGGCGCTGGAGGGGCGCGAGCGCATGCGCCGCACCCACCGGCTGGTGCGGCTGATGGCGCGCGGCAACGTGCCGGTCATCGCCGCCGTCGAGGGCTGGGCGGCCGGGGCCGGCTGCTCGCTGGCCCTGCTCTGCGACCACGTGGTGGCGGCGGAGGACGCGAAGTTCGTGCTGGGCTTCCACAAGATCGGCCTGATGGCGGACCTGGCCCTGCCGATGACGCTGCCGGCCCGCATCGGCCTGGGCCGCGCGCGGGACATGATGCTGTTCCACACGCAGTACACCGGCGCCCAGGCGCTCGGCATCGGCCTGGTGGATGCGGTGGCGCCGAAGGGCGGCGCGCTGGCCCTGGCGATGGAGAAGGCCCGCGCCCTGGCCGCCGAGGCGCCCACGCCGATCGCATACATGAAGCAGTGGTTCAGCGACGAGATGGAGGCCGCCCTGGCGCGGGAGGCCGACTGGCAGGCCGCTCTCTTCGCCACCGCCGACCACCGCGAGGGGCGCGACGCCTTCCTGGCCAAGCGCCGGCCGGCCTTCACGGGGCGGTAGGCATCGCCATGCCACGCTCCGCTCCCCGATCCATGGAGACCCGCATGTTCCGCACCACCATCCTCGCCGCCGCCCTGCTGGGCATGGCCGCCCTGCCCGCCGCCGCGCAGCGCAGCGGCACCTATGCGGTGGAGGGCACCACCGCCGGCGGCCAGCGCTACGAGGGCTCGGCCACGCCGGCGGCCACCGGGCCGCGCACCTGGCGCATCACCTGGCGCACCTCGGGCGAGACCAGCACGGGGGTGGGCTTCGTCGCCGGCACCATGCTGGTGATCGGCTACGTCTCGGGCCGGGAGACCGGGGCCGCGGCCTACCGCATCATGCCCGACGGCACGCTGGAGGGGGAATGGACCCAGGGCCGGGAGGGCGGCATCGGCACCGAACGCCTGCTGCCGCGATGAACGCCATCGCCCCGCGCGAGCCGGAGGACCTGAACCTCCTCCCCGACGACGCCTTCCGCCTGCACATCCGCGCCTGGATCGAGGCCAACTACCCACCGGAGATCCGCAATCCGGAGAAGCGGCTGCACTGGGCCGAGAACCGGCCCTGGTACATGCGGCTGGCCGAGAAGGGCTGGCTCTGCCCCGGCTGGCCGCGCGAATACGGCGGGCTGGGGCTGAGCCCGGCCAAGCAGATCATCTGGACCGAGGAGCTGGAGCGCTGGGGCTGCGCGCGCACCAACGACCACGGCATCATCATGCTGGGCCCGCTGGTGATCCGCCACGGCACGGAGGCGCAGAAGCAGTTCTTCCTGCCGAGGATCCTCAGCGGCGAGCATGTGTGGTGCCAGGGCTATTCCGAGCCCAACAGCGGCAGCGACCTCGCATCGCTCCGCACCGAGGCGGTGGATGCCGGCGACCACTACGTGGTGAACGGCCAGAAGATCTGGACCACCCTGGCCGGCGACGCCAACTGGATCTTCCTGCTGGTCCGCACCGACAAGGCGGCGAAGAAGCAGGAGGGCATCTCCTTCCTGCTGGTGGACATGGCGACGCCCGGCATCACCGTGCGCCCCATCATCAACCTGGAGATGCATGACGAGTTCAGCGAGGTCTTCTTCGACAATGTGAAGGTGCCGAAGGAGAACCTGGTGGGCCAGCTCAACAAGGGCTGGGACATGGCCAAGGCCCTGCTCTCCTTCGAGCGCATCTACCTCGGCTCCCCGCGGCAATCCGCCTATGCGCTGGGCCGCCTCAAGCTGCTGGCCGAGCGGATGGGCGTGACGGAGGACCCGCTCTTCCTCGCCGAATACGCCCGGCACCGCTGCGACCTGGAGGACCTGAAGGCGCTCTACGGCCGCTACGTCGCCGTGCTGAAGGCGGGCCGCCCGCTGGGGGCGGACGTGTCCCAGCTCAAGGTCCTGCAATCGGAGCTGTTCCAGCGCATCACCGAGACGGCGCTGCGCGTGGCGGGCGAAAGCGCGGGGCTGGCGGTGCCGATGGAGGGCAACCGGGAGCTGAACCCCGGCGCCCTCTACATCCAGGCGCGGCCCACCAGCATCTATGGTGGCACCAACGAGATCCAGCGCAACATCCTGGCGAAGAACGTGCTGGCGCTGTAGCCGCCCTCACCCCAGCGGGAACTCCACCACCAGCCGGGTTCCCGCCGCCGCCTCCAGCCGCGCCTCGCCGCCCAGGTGCGCGGCGAAGCCGCGGATCAGCGACAGGCCCATCCCTTCCACCCGCTCCTCCGGCGCGCCGACGCCGTCATCCTCCACCACCAGCCGCGCCAGGCCGTCGCGGGCATGCAGGGTGATGCGCACCGCCCCCGTCCGGTCGCCCGGGAAGGCGTGACGGTTCACGTTCAGCAGCGCCTCCGTCACCAGCAGCGCCAGCGAGGTCGCCTGCTCCGCCGGCAGCGTCACCTCCTCGGCCTCCACCTCGGCCGCGGCGCTGCTCAGCACCTGGTGCGCGAGCTCCCGCAGCAGCGGCGCCAGCGGCACGACGGGGGCGCCGGCCTCCGTGTCCAGGTGGCGGTGCAGGGCGGCCAGGGCCTGCACGCGCTCCCGCGCCACGGTGAATTCCGCCCGGCGCCCGGCATCGCCGATGCGCTCGCCCTGCATGTTCAGCAGGCTGGCGACGATCTGTAGGTTGTTCTTCACGCGGTGGTGGATCTCCGCCACCAGCCGGTCCCGCTGGGCCAGCGCGCCATGCAGCTCCGCCTCCCGCCGCGCGATGGCCTCGGAGGCGCCGGCCAGGGCCTCGCCCAGCTCATCCACCTCGCGCGGGTCCCAGGCGCCATGGGGCTGGGCGAACGGCGTGCCGGGCTTCCAGCCGCGCACCGAGGCCGCGAGGCGCCGCAGCGGCCGGGCGCATGCCAGCTCCGTGCCGGCCAGCACGATCAGCAGGCAGGCCACCAGGAAGGCCACCAGCTCGGCGATGCGGCGGATCAGCTGCGCCCAGGCGGCGTTGCCGGCATCGCCCGCCGGCAGGCCGATCAGCACGCGCATCCCGCGGTCCGGCGCGCTGATGCTGTAGGCGAAGGGCTCGCCCCCCACGGATTGCGCCACGCGGGTGAGGCGGCCCGGCGCGGCGCGCAGCTCCTCCATCAATGCCGGCGGCGGCAGGGCGCGCTCGGCGCCGTCCTCCAGCGCGAAGGGGCGGCCGCCGGGGTCCAGCACCCAGGCGCGATGCGCCGTCTGGCCGCCGGGCACGCTGGCCAGCCAGTCGGCGCTGATCGCCGCCCCGGCGATGGCCACCACCTGCCCATCCTGCTTCACCGGCGCCACGCCGGGCAGCACCATGCGCTGGGAGGCCGGGCCGAAGACGATGTCGCCCAGCACGAAGTCGCCGGCCGCCATCACGCGCGGGAAGTAGCTCATCCCCGAATAGTCGAAGCCGCGCTCCAGGGCGCGCGAATTGCACAGCAGCCGCCCCCGGGGGTCGAGGAACCACAGGTCGGTGTAGCGCTGGTGCAGCAGCAGCCGCAGGCGCGACAGCACGCGGACGCATTCCTCGGGCGGCCATTCCAGGAAGTTGCCCAGTGCGGACATGCCGCGCACCAGGCGCTCCTGGTCGTCCAGCGCCACGGCGTGGCGCACGGCATCGGCCTCGCCCAGCAGGGCCGCGGTCTCGACGATGCCGGACAGCGACTGCTCGTATTTCTGCCAGGCATTGGCGCCGGCGACGATGGCGACCGGGATGCCGGCCACCAGGACCAGCGCCACCAGCCGCGCGCGGATTCCCGAGAAGAAGGCCCTGGTCATGCTTCCCCCGAGCCCAGGCGCGGCCACGCTAGCTCTTCTTGGCCGTCGCGTCCTGCTGGATGAGGTCGAGCAACGCCTGCGGCACAGGCTCCTGCGCCACCTGGTCGTAGATCTCGTGCAGGCCGCGCTTGAGCCACAGCTCGAAGGCGGCGTCGGGCGAGGACCGCCGCCCCCGCCCGCTCGCTTCCGTCCTGGGTCCCATCTCGTCCTGCGACCGTCCTGGTTTCTGTGGTGGTTCGCTCACCAAGGGTCCTCAGCCGGCGCCGATGCGCCGGTCGCTTTCCACCATACGACGGGAGGAGGCCTGCGGGGAAGCACCCTTGCGGATCGCCTCCACCTGGCGGCGCTCGGCCGGCGCATCGCCCAGCAGCATGGCCTGGAGCTGCTTGCGGGCGCGGAACACCCGGCACTTCAGCGTCCCCACGGCGACGCCCAGCTGCGCCGAGACCTCCTCGTAGGACAGGCCCTGCACCGTCACCATCATCAGCGCCAGGCGCTGGTCGGCCGGGAGCTTGGCGAGCGCGTGGCGCAGCTCCTGCAGGGCGATGCTGTCCTCCTGGCTCGCGGCGCGGGCGAAGGCCTCGGCCGGGGCCTCGTCCACCTCCACCGTCTCGCGACGGCGGCGCATGTCGCTCAGGAAGCGGTTGCGCAGGATGCGGCTCATCCACGCCTTGAAGTTGGTGCCGGGCGTGAAGGAATGCTGCGCGGCCAGGGCGTTCGTCACCGCCGCCTGCACCAGGTCGTCGGCATCGGCGCGGTTGCGGGTCAGCGCGAAGGCCTGCTGCCGCAGGCCGGGCAGCGCCTCCACCATCAGCGTGTGGAAGGGCGTCCCGGGGTCGGTCGCGCCCATCTGGTCCATGACGTTCGGGGCCATCTGGTCTCGCATCGCAGGCATCCGCTGGTTGGTCATGCCGGGGCAATGCCGGTGCCGCGAAGACCGTTGCACGGAAAAATCGCGCCCCGCCCAGGCAACCGCGCGGCAGCCTTCCCATTACGAGGGGGGATGAGGGCCGCCAGCTTCCAGCACCGGATGCGCCAGCGCCGCGCGCAGCGCGTTGCGGGCCCGGCTGACCCGCGCCTTGATCGTCCCCTCCGGCACGCCCACCACCGCCGCCGCCTGGGCCGTCGTCATCCCCTCGGCGCCCACCAGCATCAGCGCCTCGCGCTGGGCCACCGGCAGCGCGTCCATCGCCCGCGCCAGCTCGGTCAGCTCCAGCCGGTCCCCCTGGCTGGCGGCGCGGCTTTCCTCCGGCCGCAGCACGTCCATCGCGCGGCGCTCCCGCCCCGCCTTGCGGATCTGCCCCAGCCAGCAGTTGCGCAGGATGGTGAACAGCCAGGCGCGCAGCTCGGTGCCCGGCTCGAACTGGCCTTCGGCGCGCAGGGCGCGCAGGATGGCCTCCTGCACCAGGTCGTCGGCCTGCTGGGCATTCCGGCACAGGGCGCGGCCATAGGCGCGCAGCGCCGGCAGCAGCCGCGGCAACTCGGGACGGATGGAGAAGGAATCCATTCGCCCCATAATATCCATCACGCACCATCGTTTCAGGAGTCCCCCCCACGATGACCTCCCTCGCCGACGCCGAGCTGATGCAGGCCCTCCCCTACGCCCGCCGCTACGCCCGCGCGCTCGCCGGCTCCCAGGCGGCGGGGGATGCGATGGTGGCGGGCGCCCTGCGCGCCGGCCTGCCGGAGCTGCCCGGCCGCCTCGCCCTCTATGCCGGCGTCACCCGCCTCGCCACCGCCGAGGCGCCGGGGCGCCTCTCCCCCATCGAGCGCCAGCTCCTGCTGCTGACCAGCCTGGAGGAGCTGGAGGTCTCCCAGGCCGCCCAGGTGACCGGGCTGGACGAGGCCGAGGCCCAGCGCCTGCTGGAGCAGGCCCGCGCCAGCCTGCGCGAGGCCACGGCGACCGACGTCCTCATCATCGAGGACGAGCCGGTGATCGCCATGGACCTGCGCATGCTGGTGCAGCGCTGCGGCCACCGCGTGGTGGGCGTCGCGGCCAGCGAGGCCGAGGCGGTGCGCCTGGCGACCGAGCGCCCCACCGGCCTCATCCTCGCCGATGTGAACCTGGGCCGCGGCGGCGACGGCATCAACGCCGTGCGCCGCATCATGGCCTCGGTGAAGGTGCCGGTGATCTTCGTCACCGCCTACCCGGAGCGGCTGCTGACGGCGGAGGAGGTGGAGCCCGCCTTCATCATGTCCAAGCCCTTCGACCCGCTGACGCTCGCCATCTCCACCTACCAGGCGGTGACGGCCGGCCAGATGCCGCTGGAGTAGCGGCGGGCGCATCGCCCGCGCCCCTCACGCCGGCTCCCAGGCCCGCCTGATCCGCCGCACGCCGCCGCTCCAGCGCGCCACGGCGCGCAGCAGGCGCGCGAAGCTCTCGCGCAGCGCCAGGGGCCAGGCGGGTGCGGCGTGCAGCAGCGGCATCACCAGCCCCAGCTGGCAGT
>JBEQBS010000051.1:0-13607 GCA_041639675.1 Rubritepida sp.
CGCCTCGCCCGACGAGTTCGGCGCCTTTATCGCCGCGGAGATCGAGCGCTGGGGGGCGCTGATCCGCGCCGCGGGCATCAAGGCCGACGGGTGAGGTCCAGCACCACCCGCCGCCCGCCGGCGCCCTGCGCCACCATCGCCAGGGCCTCGGCGGCGCGTTCCAGCGGCAGGGTGGCGCCGATCACCGGGCGCAGCAGGCCATCGCGCCACCAGCCGGTGAGCTGCGCCCAGACATCGCGCACCTTGTCGGGCTGGCGGGCGCGGTAGTCGGTCCATTGCAGGCCCAGCACGGCGATGTTCTTCAGCAGCAGGTAGTTGGCCTTGATGGCGGGGATGCCGCCGGCGGCGAAGCCCACCACGACCAGCCGGCCGCACCAGGCGAGGCAGCGCAGCGCCGCCTCCGTCGCCTCGCCGCCGATGGGGTCCAGCACGGCATCCACCGGCTCACCCAGCGCCGTGCGCAGCCCGTCGCGCAGTTCCAGCCCGTCCAGGCGGATGACCTGGTGCGCGCCGGCCGCCTGGGCCAGCGCGGCATTCGCCTTGCCGCGCACGGCGGCGACGACGCGCGGCAGGCCCAGCGCGCGGGCGATGCCGATGGCAGCCTGGCCGACCGCGCCCGAGGCGCCTAGCACCAGCAGGCTTTCACCGGGCTGCATCCGCGCGCGTTCGACCAGGGCGAACCAGGCGGTCTGCGCCGCCAGGCCCAGCGCGGCGGCCTCGGCGGCCGGGATGTCGTCCTCCAGCGGGGCCAGGCCGTTGGCGGGCACGGCGGCGTGCTCGGCGAAGGCGCCCCAGTCCATCGAGGCGGCGACGCGGGTGCCGGGCGGATACGGCCCGCCGGACACAACGCGCCCCACCGCCAGCACGCCGGGCACGAAGGGCAGCGGCGCCTTGAGCTGGTAGCGGCCGGAAATCGCCAGCAGGTCGGGGAAGTTCACCTCCGCCGCTTCCAGCGCCACCAGCGCCTCGCCTTCGCGCGGCAGGGGCTCGGGCGCGTCGGTGGTGAAGGCCGCTGCCTCCGGCCCGCCGAAGGCCTGGACCAGCGCGGCCCTCATGCCGGCAGCGCCGGCCAGGGCGCTGCCGCGGCATCGGTGCGCAGGGCGGGGGCGATGGGCGTGGGCAGGGCCGGCAGCCGCGCGCCGTCGGGCGCCACCACGCTGCGCGCGAACAGGCCGCGCGCGGCGAAATGCGGGTCGGCCAGCGCCTCCTGCACCGTGGCGACGATGCTGGTGCAGCAATCGGCGCGCTGGAAGACGGGGCGCCACTCGGCGGCGTCGCGCGTGGCGAGGATGGCGGCGATGCGCGCCGCGGTGCCGGCGGGGTCGCGCGCGTCGTCGCGCCATTCCGCCTCTAGGCCGATGGCCTCGCAGAAGGCGGCCCAGAACTTGTCCTCGATGGGCGCGGCGGCGACCAGCCGCCCGTCGCGCGCGGCGTAGAGGCGGTAGCGCGGCGTGCCGCCGGTGACGAGGTCGGCGCCGTTGCCCGGCCATTGCCCGGCCGCCAGCCCATTGCCCATGGCCCAGTAGAGGAAGGGCCAGACATTGTCGGCCATCGCCACGTCCAGATGCGTGCCCTGGCCGGTGATGCCGCGGCGGATCAGCGCCAGCAGGATGTTGATGACAGCCGGGTAGGCGCCGCCGGCGATGTCCGCCACCAGGGCTGGCGGCACCACCGGCCGCGCGGCATCGCCATGCGAGAGCGAGAGCATCCCCGCATCGCCCAGGTAGTTCAGGTCATGCCCCGCCACGTCGCGCTTCGGCCCGGTCTGGCCATAGCCGGTGATGGAGCAGGTGATGACGCGCGGGTTGCGCGCGGCGATGGCGGCATGGCCCAGGCCCAGGCGCTCCATCACCCCGGGGCGGAACTGCTCCATCACCACGTCGGCGCGGTCCAGCAGCGGGTCGAGCACGGCGCGCGAGGCGGGGTCCTTCAGGTCCAGCGCGAGCGTCCGCTTGCCGCGGTTCAGCAGGGCGAAGTTGACGCCATCGCCGCCCCATTGCGGCGTGTAGGAGCGCATCTCGTCGCCGCGCCCCGGGCGCTCGATCTTGACGACCTCGGCGCCGGCTTCGGCCAGGATCAGCGTGGCCAGCGGGCCGGGCAGCAGGGTGGAGAAGTCCAGCACCAGCAGCCCATCCAGCGGGCCCTTCATCGCGCGCGCTTCCGCGCGGCGACGACGCTGCGCCGCGCCGGCGCGTAGCCCGGCGTGCCGAAGGCTTCGAACAGTGCCGCGCTGGCCGCGTGGTGGTGGTGCAGCCCGCCGCGCAGCAGCCGCTCGATGGGCCCATCCGGGTAGCCCAGGCCCAGCTTGCAGGTCAGGTCCATGTCCCCCTGTGTCGCCAGCCCTTCGTCCAGGAAGCGCAGCGCGGCGTTGTACTTGGGCCGCAGCAGGCGATCGAGGATGCGGCCCGGCTGGTCGTCGCAGACGGCCACCTGCAGGCCGGCGGCTTCCAGGGCGGCGCGCGCGGCGGCGACGGCCGCGGGCGCGCTGCCCTTCTGCGTCACCAGCTCCACCAGGGGCGAGGGCGCGTCGTCGCCGTTGCGCCAGCGGGCGATGCCCAGCAAGGTGCCGCCTTCCTCGCCCGCGTGCTCGGCCAGGGATTCATGGCCCAGCTCCACCAGCACGGCCGCGAAGGGGGCGGGGTCGGGCAGGGCCTCGCCGGGCAGCACCATGGCGATGCCCGGCTGCGCCCGCAGCAGGTCCAGCGCCGGATCGCCCGGCGGGAAGGAACGGGAGGTGCTCATGCGCCATACATCCCTGGCTTGCCGTAGTCGAAGAAGCCGCGGCCGGATTTCCGCCCCAGCCGCCCGGCCGCCACCATGCGCCGCAGCAGCGGCGGCGCCGCCGCGCGGGGGTCGAGCGTGACCGGGTAGAAGGCCTCGGACAGCCGCACCTGCGTATCCAGCCCGATCAGGTCAATGAGTTCCAGCGGGCCCATGCGGTAGCCGAGACCGGCCTTCACCGCGCGATCCAGGTCTTCCGGCGCCGCCACGCCGGCTTCCACCAGGCGGATGGCGTCGTTGTTGAAGGGCACCAGCAGCGCGTTGAGGATGAAGCCCGGCTTGTCCTGCGTGCGCACCGGCTGCTGGCCGGCCGCTACCGTCCAGGCCCAGGCGGCGCGGAAGGTCTCGTCGCTGGTGTTCACGCCGGGCGACATCTCGATCAGCTTCATGAGCTGCGCGGGCAGGCAGAAATGCATGCCCACCACCCGGTCCTCCCGCCCGCAGCCGGAGGCGATCTCGGTGATGGACAGGGTGGAGGTGTTGGAGGCGATGATGGCATGCGCGGGCAGCACCGGGTGCAGGGCGCGCAGCAGCGCCTGCTTCACCGACAGCTCCTCGAACACCGCCTCGATCACCAGGTCGCAGCCGGCCAGCCCGTCCAGCGCCACCGTGTCGGTGATGCGGGCCAGGGTGGCGTCGCGCGCCTCGGCGGTCATCTTGCCGCGTTCCACCGACTTGCCGAAGAAGCCCGCGGTGTCGCGCAAGGACCGCTCCAGCGCCGCGGCGCTCACATCCTGGCGCACCACCGCGAAGCCGGCGCGCGCGGCGACGATGGCGATGCCCGCGCCCATGGTGCCGCCGGCGCCGCAGACCCCGACCGTGCGGATCATCGCGCGCGCTCCGCGAAGGCACGGCCGATCAGGCCGCGATGCACCTGGTTGGTGCCCTCCCAGATCTGGGTGATCTTGGCGTCGCGCATCAGCCGCTCCACGCGGTGGTCGCGGCAATAGCCGTAGCCGCCGAACATCTGCACCGCCTCCGTCGTCATCTGCATCGCCAGGTCGGTGGCGCGCAGCTTCAGCATGCTGGCCTCCACGCCGAAATCCGCCTCGCCCCCATCCACCAGCGCGGCCACGTGGTCCAGCCAGGCCTCGCACATGGCCAGCTCCGTCGCCAGGTCGGCCAGGGTGAACTGGTTGCCCTGGAAGTCTATCACGCGCCGGCCGGACTGCTTCCGCTCGTTCATGTAGGCCACCATGTCGGTGAAGGCGGCGCGCGCGATGCCCAGCGCATGCGCCGCCACCGAGGGGCGCGACTTGTTGAGCGAGGCGAGCAGGATGCGCAGCCCCTCGCCCGGCTCCCCGATGAGGTTGGCGCGCGGCACCCGCATGCCGTCGAAGGCGATGGCGGCGGTGGAAGCGGCGCGGTGGCCCATCTTCTCCTCCAGCCGCACCACCGAGAAGCCGGGCGTCCCCTTCTCCAGCACCAGCACGGAGATGGCGGCCTTCGGGTCCTCGATGCCGTCCCACTTGCCGAACAGCAGCGTCAGGTCGGCGACATCGCCGTTGGAGATGAAGATCTTGCCGCCATCCACCAGGATGTCGTCGCCATCGGGGGTGAAGCGCGTGCGCATGCCGGTGGCGTCGGAGCCGGCGGTCGGCTCGGTGATGGCCAGCGCGCCCAGGCCGCCCTCGGCGATGCGGGGCAGCAGGCGGGCCTTCTGCTCATCCGTGCCCAGGTCAATCAGCGGCTTCATGCCGTGGAAGGTCGTGGCATAGACGATGCCGGTGGAGGCGCAGGCGGCGCTGACCTCCTCCACCACCTGGAGGTAGAGGCGGTAGGACATCGGCGCGCCGCCGAACTCCTCGGGCACGAAGAGCCCGTTCAGCCCCAGCGCGTTGATGGCGCGCATGTTGTCCCAGGGGAATTCCTCGCTGGCGTCCAGCGCGGCGGCGCGCGGGGCGATCCCCTCCGCGCAGAGGCGGCGCACCTGGTCCAGCACCAGGCGCTCGTCGTCGGAAAAGGGCCGGCGCGCGGCCAGCCGCTCGAACACGCCCATCAGTGGTTCATCCCCTGTCCGCCATCCATGGTGATCGTCTCGCCGGTGAGGAAGCCGATGCCGGGGTCGAACAGCAGCCCCACCAGCCGGGCCACCTCCTCCGGCGTGCCGGCGCGCCCGGCGGGCACGCGGCGCTTCAGCCAGGCCTGCACCTTGGCGTCGGCCAGGAACTCCCGGTTCAGGTCGGTGGCGACGTAGCCGGGTGCCACGTTCAGCACGCGGATGCCGTCCGCCGCCCATTCGCTGGCCAGCACGCGCGTCATCGCGCCCACCGCCGCCTTGGCGGCGCAATAGGCCAGCGACCCCGGCACGCCCAGCGCGCCGAAGAATGAGCCGATGTTGACGATGGTGCCGCCGCCATGCGCCACCAGCCCGGCATGCGCCTCGCGGCAGGCGATGAAGGCCGCCGTGGCGTCCAGCCGCAGCACCTGCTCCCACTCCGCCGTCGGCAGCGCCGCCGAGGGGCGCGCGGTGTGCGCGCCCGCATTGTTCACCAGCCCCGCCAGCGGCCCGGCCCCGCGGATGGCGGCGGCCAGCGCGGCCTCGTCCGTCACGTCGCAGACCACGCCCCGCCCGGCGGCGCTGGCGCCGGAGCGCGACAGGCCCACCACGGCGAAGCCCCGCGCATCCAGCTCCCGCGCGATGGCGGCGCCGATCCCGCGCGAGGCGCCGGTGACGATGACGGTGCCCGGCATCAGCGCCGCACCCGCGGGCACTCGCTGTTCGCCAGCGGGCGGAAGGCGCGCTCGGCGGGGATGGTGGCCACCACCTCCAGCAGGCCCCATTCGCCGCGCAGCTGCGCCGGCGGCAGGGCGCGCATCAGGTACATGTCGCGCATCATCCGGCCATCCTCGCGGATGGTGCCGCCGCGGGTCATGAAGTCCTCCACCGGGATGGCGCGCATGCGCTCCATCACCGCGCCGGCCTCGTCGGTGCCCGCGGCGTCCACCGCCTTCAGGTAGTGGCGCACGGCGGAATAGGTGCCGGCCTGGAACATGGTGGGCGGGCGGCCGTGCCGGGCCTGGAAGCGCGCGGCGAAGGCGCGGGTGTCGTCGTTCTGGTCCCAGTAGAAGGCCTCGGTGAAGACCAGGCCCTGCGCGGCCTCGCTGCCCAGGGCGCGCACGTCGGTCAGCAAGGAGAGCAGCGCCGCCGGGCGCATGCCGCGGCGCTGCAGCCCGAACTCGCTGGCCTGCTTCACGATGTTCTGGAAGTCCGCCCCCGCGGCGGCGATGCCCAGCACCTGCGCGCGCGACCCCGCGGCCTGCGCGAGCGCCGAGGCGAAGTCGGTGGAGCCCAGCGGCACGCGCACGCTGCCCATCACGCGCCCGCCGCGTTCCCGCACCACGGCAGCCGCATTGGCCTCCAGCGAATGGCCGAAGGCGTAGTCGCTGGTGATGAAGAACCAGTCGCGCCCGCCGGCGTCGAACATGGCGTTCGCCGTGCCGGCGGCCAGGGCGTAGTTGTCATAGACCCAATGGGCGCCCGTGGCGGCGCAGGCGCGGCCCGTCAGGTCCGTGGTGCCCACCGAGGTGGCGATGGTGATGCGGTTGCGTTCCGCCCCCAGCGCCTGCACGCCCAGGGCGATGGCGCTGTTGGCCAGGCCGAAGATGGCGTCCACGCGCTCATTGTCGAACCAGCGCCGCGCCAGGGAGACGCCGATGTCGGTGCGGTTCTGCCCGTCGCCGCTCACCAGCTCCACCGGCACGCCGGCGGCGCGGCCGCCATGGTCCTCTATGGCCATGCGCGCCGCCACCACGTCGCCCGGCCCCTGGATGTCGGCGAAGACGCCGCTCATGTCCGCCAGGATGCCGATGCGCACCGCGCGGTCCGATGGCTGCGCCTGCGCCGCCATGCCGCCGGCCAATACGCCGGCCATCACCCATTTCCACATGTCCCGTCTCCTCCTCACCGATCGCGGAAGTTCGGCTTCCGCTTCTCCGCGAAGGCGGCCATGCCCTCCTCCGCATCCTCCGTGCGGAAGGCGAGCGTGGACAGCTCCGCCTCCGCCTTCAGCCCCTCATGCAATGGCAGGTCCAGCGCGCGGGCCACCGCGGCGCGGGCGAAGCCCAGCGCGGGCAGGCCGTAGCCGGTGAACTCGGCCGCGAAGACGCAGCCGGCCTCGGCCGGCTCGCCCTCGACGATGCGGTTCACGAGGCCCCAGCGCTCGGCTTCCTCGGCGCGCAGGGTGCGGCCGGAAAGGATCATCTCCATGGCGCGGGCCTCGCCCACCACGCGCGGCAGGCGCTGCGTGCCGCCATAGCCGGGGATGAGGCCCAGCTTGATCTCCGGCAGGCCCATGCGCGCGGCCGGCGTGGCCAGGCGGAAGGTGCAGGCCAGCGCCAGCTCCAGTCCGCCGCCGAAGGCGAAGCCGTGGATGACGGCGACCGACGGCATGGGCAGCGCGTCCAGCTTGGCGAAGACCGCCTGGCCCAGCTCCGCCCCGCGCTTCTGGGCCATCAGCGCGCGCCCGCGCAGCTCGGGGATGTCGGCGCCGGCGCAGAAGGCGCGCTCGCCCGCGCCGGTGACGACCAGGGCGCGCGCGTCGCTCGCCGCCACCTCGTCGAACACCTCGCCCAGCCGGCGGAGGATGGCGAAGGACAGCGCGTTCAGAGCCTCCGGCCGGTCGAGCGTGACCAGCGCCACGGCGCCGCGGCGCTCCAGGCGGGGCATCATGCGGCGTCCTCCTTCGCGGCGCGTATGGGTTCGGGTGACAGCTCGCCGCGCGCCACCATCGCCGCCAGCTCGCGCTTCAGCACCTTGCCCGAGGCGGTGAGCGGGAAGCCGTCCAGGCGCAGGAAGCGCTCTGGCATGTCGAAGCGGCTCAGGCCCTCGGCGGCCAGGTGCGCCAGCAGCGCGTGGGGCTCGGCTTCGCCGATGATGGCCAGGCAGACGCGCTCGCCCAGCCGCGCGTCGGGCACGGCGAAGGCGGCGGCGCGCGCCACCTGCGCGTGGCGCAGCGCCAGCGCCTCGATCCGCGCCGGGTGGATGTTGTGCCCGCCGCGGATCACCAGGTCCTTCGAGCGCCCGGCGATGGACAGGTTGCCCGCAACGTCCAGCACGCCCAGGTCGCCGGACATGAACCAGCCGCCGCGGTTGAAGCTCGCCGTCGTCGCCTCCTGGTTGCCCAGGTAGCCCAGCATCAGCGCGGCACCGCGCCCGCCGATCTCCCCCACCTCGCCGGGCGGCAGGGGGCGGTCGCGGTCACTGGGGTCGAAGACCGCGACCTCATAGGCGCGGCCGCCGCGGCCGCAGGTCTGCACGATCACCTCGGTGGCGTCATGCGGATGGGTGTACTGGTGGGAGGAGTTCTCCGTCATGCCGTACACGTTCTGCGGCTTGATGCCGCGGCGCACGAACTCCTCCGCCACCGCGGGCGGGATGGGACTGCCGGCCATGTAGAAGGTGCGCACCGCGCCCAGCTCCAGGCCGCGCGCGCGGGCTTCGGCCTGGATGTCCATGGCATGCGTGGGCACGCCCATCACGTAGGTCGCGCCCGTCTCGCGCAGCCAGTCCAGCCGGGTGCGGCCCTGCGGCGCGTCGTCCAGCACCAGGGTGCAGCCGGCCACCAGCCATTGCGCCACCGCCACCCAGGCGATGTGGTGCGACACGGGCGAGAGCGTCAGCAGCACCGTGTCCGGGCCGTGGTTCCAGTCGCGCACCAGGTCGCGCGCATTGGCCAGCAGCGTGTTGTCGCTGTGCATCACGCATTTCGGCGCGCCGGTGGTGCCGGAGGTGAAGGCGAGATACGACACGCCATCGGCGTCGCCCTCCTCCGCCGGCGGCGCCGCGGCGGGGCCGGGGAAGGTGGCGGGCGTCCAGACGGCGCGCAACCCCGGCAGGCCGCCGAAGCGCGCCACGGGGTCGGCCACCGCATCGGCGCCCCAGCCCGGGGCCGTCACCAGCAGCTTCGCCTCCAGCACGCCCAGCAGCCCGGCGACCTCCGTGCCCGTGTAGGTGCGGTGCAGGGAGGGGTTGCAGGCCAGCCCCTGGCGCGAGCAGGCGAGGAAGGCCACCACCGCCTCCGCCATGTTGGGCATCCACAGGCTGACGCGGTCGCCGCGCGCCAGCCCCAGCTTCGCCATCGCCGCCGCCGTGCCCTCCACCCAGTCCAGCAGGGCGCGCCAGGACAGGGCGCGCGTGCCGTCGCGCAGCGCCAGCGTGCCGGGATGCGCGGTGGCCATGGCGCGCAGCCGGTCGAACAGCGTCTCGCTGCGCCACAGCCCGGCCGTGCAGTAGGCGCGGGCCGAGGCCGGGTGGTGCAGCGTGAGGAAGGGCGCGTGGCGCATGCTCAGTGCCCGAACTTCGTCGCGTCCGGCACGCGCTTGGCGCCGAAGGCCTCGCGCAGCTCCTGGCTTTCCTCGCTTTCCAGGTAGGAACGCAGCAGCAGGTCATGCGCCATGCGCGACAGCCCGGCGACCCCGCCGGAGCGCGCGTGGAAGGCCGCCTTCACCGAGGCGAGCGCGAAGGCACCGCGCTGGGCGATCTCGTTCGCCCATTGCATGGTGGCGGCGCGCAGCTCGCCATCCGGCACCACCTTGTTGATGAGGCCCATCGCCAGCGCCTCGCGCGCCGGAATCTTCGGGTTGTGGAACCAGATCTCCTTGGCGCGCTTCTTGCCCACCAGGTCCTCCAGGTACCAGGTGCCGTAGCCGGCGTCGAAGGAGCCCATCATCGGCCCCACCTGGCGGAAGGTGGCGGATTCCTTGGCGATGGTGACGTCGCACACCATCTGCAGCACGTTGCCGCCGCCCACCGCGAAGCCGTTGACGCTGGCGATGACGGGCTTCTGGCACTTCTCGATCGCCTCGTACATCTCCAGCGTCGGCAGGGTGCCGGCGTACAGCGTGGTCTTCTCCATCCCCTCCTTGCGGCCGCCGATGCAGAAGAAGCGGTCGCCCGCGCCGGTCAGCACCAGCACGCGGGTGCGCGTCTCGCGCCGCGCCGCCTCGATGCAGTCGCGCAGCTCGTGGCAGGTGGCGGCGGTGAACATGTTGCCGTCCTCGGGCCGGTTCAGCGTGATGACGCCGATCGGGCCTTCCTCGGCATAGGTGATGGTGGTGAAGGTCACGCGCTTTCTCCAAGCCAGTCGTGCAGGATCTCGTCGGTGTGCTCGCCCAGGCGGGGCGGCGGGCGGCGGGGCACGCAGGGCGCGCCGTCCAGGCCGATGCCCAGCCCGACCTGCGGCACGCGGCGCCCTTCCGCCTCCAGCGTGAAGAACAGGCCGCGCGCGTGCAGCGCCGGGTCCATCGCCACCTCGTCCACGCGGTTGATCGGGCCGGCGGGCACGCGGGCGGCGGCCAGCACCGCCAGCCAATGCGCGCGCGGGCGGGTGCGCAGGATGGCGGCGATCTCCGCCACGATGGCCGGGCGGTCGGCGTGGCGCTGGGCGTTGCTGGCGTGGCGCGGGTCGCGGCCATGCTCCGGCAGGCCCAGCGCGGCCCAGAAGCGCGCCCAGATGGCGTCGTTGCCCAGGCCCAGCGTCATCGGCAGGTCCGCCGTCTCGAAGCTCTGGTACACCGCGATCACGCTGTCCGTCCCGCCCGAGCGGCGGAACACCTCCCCCGAGCCCAGGTGCGGCACGATGCGGCAGGCCAGGAAGCGCGTCATGCTCTCGACCAGCGAGATGTCCAGCGCCGCGCCCTGCCCGGTGCGCCCCCGGCGGAACAGGGCGGCGATGGCGCCCATGGCGGCGTCCTGCCCAGCCAGCAGGTCGGCCGCGGGCGCGCCCACCTTCTGCGGCGGGCCGTCGGGCAGGCCAGTCAGGTCCATCACGCCCGAATGGCCTTCGGCGATCAGGTCGTAGCAGGTCTGGTCCGCGCGCTCCCCCTGCTGCCCGAAGCCGGTGATGGCGACATGCACCAGGGCGGGGTTGGCGGCGCGGCAGGCGGCGGCGTCCAGCCCCAGCTTGCGCAGCACGCGCGGCGGCTGGGAGACGAGCATCACATCGGCCGCGGCGATCAGCCGGCGCAGGGTTTCCGCGCCCGCGGGCGTGGCGGTGTCCAGCGCGATGGCGCGCTTGTTGCGGTTCACCGCGGCGAACCACAGGGATTCGCCGTGCAGGAAGGGCGGGCCCCAGCCGCGGCAGTCATCCGGCGCGTCCGGGCGCTCCAGCTTCGCCACGTCCGCGCCCAGGTCCCCCAGCAGCATGGCGGCGTAGGGGCCGGAGACGCTGCCCGTCAGGTCCAGCACGCGCACGCCGTCCAGCAGGTCGAAGCCCGCGCCGGCATGCAGCGTGGGCAGGGCATCCATCGGCAGCAGCTGTTGTGCGGTGTCCATGCGCGTCCTCCGGCACGGGGCGTTGCACGAAGCGTGCCAGGGCTACACCGCCCGCACCCAGCCGCCATCCACGTCCCACAGCGCGCCCTGCACGTAGGAGGCGCGGCGGCCGCACAGGAAGGCCACCACCTCGGCGATCTCCTCGGCCTCGGCGAAGCGGGCCACGCCCGTCTCGGCCGCCAGCAGGCGGCGGGCCCCGGCCTCGTCGCAGCCGGCCTCGCGCATCTTACTGCGGATGCGCCCGGCCAGGCGGTCGGTCGCCACGCTGCCGGGGTTCACCAGGTTGACCCGCACCCCCTCGCGCACGCCGCGGTCGGCCAGGGCCTTGGTGAGGTTCATCAGCGCCGCGTTCACGCTGCCGCCGATGGTGAACTCCGCGCTGGCCACGCGCCCGCCCACGCCGCCGATGTTCACCACCGCGCCCGCGCCGGAGGCCGCCAGCAGCGGCCAGGCGGCCCGGGTGCAGCGCACGGCGCCCAGGAACTTCAGGCCGAAGCCATCCGCCCAGTCATCCTCCGTCAGCCGCAGGAAGTCGCCGCGCTTCGTCGCGCCGGCATTGTTCACCAGGATGTCCAGCCCCCCCAGCGCATCCGCCGCCGCCTGCACCGCGGCTTCCGGCCCGCCGGGCACGGACAGGTCGGCAGGAATGGGGATGATCCCCTCCGCCTCCAGCCCCGCCACGTCGCGCGCCGCGCCGGCCACCCGCGCGCCCGCCCGCACCAGATGGCGGGCGATGGCCCGGCCGATGCCCTTGCTCGCGCCCGTCACCAGGGCGCGGCGGCCCTCCAGCCCGTCATCCATGCCTGTCATTCCCCCTGTGGTCGCAACCGCTGATCCAAGCGCCGTGCCAGGGCATCCTGCCCGGCCCCGTGTTGCACGGGGAGACAGTTGGGCCACATGCTTGTCCCAAGGGGGAGACACATGGCCGAGACACCGCGCCCGCATGGCATCGCAGTCTTCGACGCGCAGGGCCGCCTGGCGCTGGCCGCCGGCACGGCGAACGAGGCGCGGCTGCGCGCCATCCTGGCCGACCCCGAATGGCGCGCCGGCCTGCGCGCGCGCCGCCTCCAGCCGCTGGAGCCCGCGCGCGACCGCCGCCTGCTTGCCCTGCTGGTCCCGCTGGCAACGGGCGAGGCCGTGCTGCTCCAGGACCCCCCGGGCGACACGCTGCTGGGCTTCGTTGCCAGCGTGGACTTCGCCTGGGACGTGTTCCACCACCTGGTGAGCGACCCGCATGACGCGATGACGGTGGTGGACGCGCAGGCCCGTGTCGCCTGGCTCTCGCCCGTGCATGAGCGCTTCTTCGGCCTGGCGCCGGGTGCGGCCGCCGGCCGCCCGGTGACGGAGGTGATCGAGAACACCCGGCTGCCGCGCGTGCTGAGGACCGGCAAGGCCGAGGCCGGCGAGATCCAGCGCATGCAGGGCAAGGAGCGCGTGGTCTCGCGCGTGCCCATCAGGCGCGGGGGCGCGGTGGTGGGCGCCATCGGCCGCGTGATGTTCGCCGGCCCCGCGCAGGTGGAGGCGCTGTCGCGCCGGGTGAACGCGCTGGAGCGCGAGGTGGCCTTCTACCGCCAGGAGGCCGCGGCGCTGCGCGGCCGGGCGCTGGCCGCGCCCGCCATCATCGGGCAGGGCGCCGCGATCTCGCGCCTGCGCGCGCGCATCGCCCGGGTGGCGCCGCTGGACGTGGCCGTGCTGATCCAGGGCGAAAGCGGCACGGGCAAGGAGCTGGTGGCGCGCGCCCTGCACGGCGAAGGGCCGCGCCGGGCGGGGCCGCTGGTGACGGTGAACGCCGCCGCCCTGCCGGCCTCCCTGGTGGAAAGCGAGCTGTTCGGCTACGCGCCCGGCTCCTTCACCGGCGCCGAGAAGCGCGGCCGCAAGGGCCGCTTCGAGCAGGCCGATGGCGGCACGCTGTTCCTGGACGAGATCGGCGAGATGCCGCCCGACACCCAGGCCAAGCTGCTGCGCGTCCTGCAGGAGCGCGTGGTGGAGCCGGTGGGCGGGGAGCGCCCGGTGCCGGTGGACTTCCGCCTCATCGCCGCCACCAACCGCGACCTGAAGGCGATGGTGGATGCCGGCACCTTCCGCCTGGACCTGTTCTATCGCCTTTCCACCGTGACGCTGGAGGTGCCGCGCCTGGCCGACCGGCGCGACGACATCGCCCCCCTGTGCCGCCACTTCCTGCATGAGCTGGGCGAGCTGCACGGCCGCCCCGCCCTGGCGCTGGAGCCGGAGGCCGAGGAGTGGCTGGCCGCGCAGCCCTGGCCCGGCAATGTCCGCCAGCTGCGCCAGGCGCTGGAGCGCGCGGTGATCTTCGCGGAGGGTCCCCGGCTGCGCCGCGCCGACCTGCTGGACGCCGCCCCGGCCGATGCGCCGCCGCCCGCACCGCCGCCCGTCGCCGCGGCGCCCGCGCCCCGGCTGGGCGAGGCGACGGCGCGGATGGAGGAGGCGATGATCCGCGAGGCCATCGCGCGGGCGGGCGGGAACAAGAAGGCCGCCGCCGCGCTGCTGGGCATCTCGCGCTCGCACCTCTACCGCCGGCTGGAGGCGATGG